>JBIKVL010000952.1:0-2568 GCA_044356875.1 Pirellulaceae bacterium
CGGGAAGTTGGCGAGCACGGTGGCTCGATCCGCATGATGGGATGCGATGAGTTCTCCCATGGCCTGATCGACTGCGCGGATCCGTGCTGAATCACGCCCCAGCGTCGCGAGCCGGCGGATTGGGCGGATATAAGCGTACTCGAAGTAGCTCAGCGTGCCACCGGGCTTTAGTAGCCGTCGATAACTGGCCACGACATCTCGGGCAAGTTCGGGTGGAAAGTTGACGTGGGGTAGGCCGGATATAATGAAATCGTAGCCGCCGCTATCGACTGGATCGAGGACGAATTGCTGCAGGGGCGTTTCGTGGATCAACAGCTTGGCGGGTGTGTCGCGCCAGGCCGGTTCACTGGCCGCTCGGCGACGCAGTTCGGCCGCGAACAGCGGATTGATCTCGACAACGTCCAGACGGTCGCCGGCGCGGAGTAACTGCACGATCTCCCCGGTGAAAGCGCCGGTACCAGCGCCGCATTCCAGCACTCGTAACGGCGCGGCGGCGACCGAATTCCCGCTCGTCTTGGGGACTTCGCGTGTTTGGGCGAGTCGTCGGGTGATTTCCCGTGCCAGGAATCGGCTGCTGGGCGCCAACGAGCCCGTGTCGCGAAACCGCAAGCGAAACTGCCTCGCGAACAGTGCTGCGCGACGTACTCCGTCCCACATCGTTTCATCCCTCGTCGTATGTCACCCGAGCCGTCGAACGCCTCTTCCGGCTGTGGCCCGCAGCACGTTACGCGAGCCCCTCCGCGATCACCGCGGCGCCGGCGCCAGCAAGCGTGTCCGCCTCCTCGGATTCCACCGAACCGGATGCGGATGTGGATGCGTTGTTCGGTTCGCGCGCGGTCGCCAGATGGGCGAAGCGGGGAGCGGAGCTGGGCCATCCAACCGTTTGTGGCGCGCGTTGAGGGAAGAACGACTCGAGCACCACTTCGCCCGTGAAGTGCTCGACGAGCGCCGTGCAGTTTTCGACCCAGTCGCCGATATTCACGTAGACCGAATCGCCAAGGCCCGTGATTCCTGGCGCATGAATGTGTCCGCAGATGACGCCGTGGCAGTGGCGGTCGCGGACATACTGCTCCAGCCGCCGTTCAAAGTGGCTGAAAAAGCGCGCGATGGATTTGACGCGGTTCTTCACGTAGGCGCACCAGGCATAAGGGCTGGTGGCGGCCCCAGCCAGCCGATTGCCGAGCCAATTGGCGTATAAGAGTGGTTCATACAAATAGGTCAGGGCGACCGACAGCCATTGGTGGCGTTGCTCGACGCAATCGAACTTATCTCCATGCAGCGCGAGGAACCGCCGTCCATCCAGCATTTCGATCACAAACTCGTCGCGGATCGTCACCTCCAAGCCGCTCTTTTCGATGAAGCCAAGCACTGCCGGATTGCGCAGGAAGTAGTCGTGGTTGCCAGGCGCGTAGTAGATTTCCGTGCCCCGCTCCGCCAATGAAAAGAGCCGTTGGAGGATTCCCGAGTAGGTCGCGTTCCAACGCCAGCCGCTGCGGAGCTTCCAACCGTCAAGGAAGTCGCCCAAGATGAACAACTGTTCGGGGCGGACTCCGCGTAGATAGGTAAGGAAGTTTTCCGCTTGCGCGTAACGGCATCCCAAATGCACATCGCTGACGATCAGCGTGCGGACGCTACGTTCTTGAGCTTTCGGGTCGATGTCCATGGAGCCCTCGATGGCTGGAGAGGAACGGCTCGCCCGGACGCGCTGGCGACGCCGCCGGCGCTTCCTTGCCGCGGACGCGCGGGCGAGCGACGAAAGAAACAGCGCGGAAGGCGCGAACGAGCGCCCAGACGACGGTCGACGCGAGCCGGTTTCCGGCAGGGGCTGCGGGGCCCCGCGTGGCGAACCGCGCGATGGTTTCCGAATACTGTTCGCGAACCCGCTCCACGGAGCGGTCCCAACCCCAGGGTTCGACCGCCGCGCGGGCCTCCGCCGCCAAAAGTACCCGGAGAGCGTCGTCGGTGAGCAGCGAACCGAGAACGCGGGTCGCGTCGGCTGGATCGCGGGGCGAGTACATCAAACCGTCGACGCCGTCACGCACCAAGCTCGGAATGCCACCGGCCCGCGGCGCGACAACCGCCAATCCAGCAGCCATCGCCTCTAGGATTACGTTGCCCATGGTCTCAGTTTCCGAGGCGTAGATAAAAGCATCGGCCGAGGCGTAAGCGGCAGCCAATTCGGCTCCGCGCAAATAGCCAAGGAACCGCGTTGAGGTGCCAGCGAACTGTCGCTCCAACTCGGGACGCTGAGGACCGTCGCCAACAATCGCCAACCGCACGCCGCCATGGCCCGAGGCGGGCATTCGACGCATGAGTTCGGCCAGAAAGCCAACGTTCTTTTCCGGCGCCAAGCGGGAAACGGTCAGCAAGACCCGATCGGACGGATGCCCGTCGGTCAATCGAGACCGCATCGCCGGATCGCGTCGCGCGGGCGAAAACAGGTCGCAATCCACCGCCGGCGGCCATAGCTCGACCCGTTCAAACCCCGCCGCTGACAGCTCGTCCCGCATGATCGTCGAGACGGTCAAATTGCGATCCGCTTGATTATGATAACAACGCATCAGCCAG
>JBIKVL010000951.1:0-2568 GCA_044356875.1 Pirellulaceae bacterium
CCGAAGGTGAGCATGCCGGCTTGGCGAATGCGGCCACATCGGGCCGAGCGTCCGCGGGCGGCGGATCCGCCGGCGCGTCTCCCTCGGGTTTGATGAGTTACGCCAGTTTCTTGACAGCGGCCCACAGCAGCCACAGCGCGGGGCCAACGGTGGTGGCGGTTGGCGATGCGGCCGCTTCGACCGGTCATCACGGCGACGCTTCCTCGGCGGTGGCGGTAGTCTCCGCTACGGATAGTCACATCGAACACGCGGCGGGATCGGCGACAGCGTTCGCGGCGGCGGCGACAGTCGCCATGGGCGATGGCGAAACGTCGGCTTGGGAACAGCGTGACGCGGCGAAGACGGGTTCCTCCCAGGGCGGATTGGCGCACCACGGCGGCGGAGTCTCCACCAAGGGCAGCGGCGTGGAACTCGCCAAAAAATGGTGTACCACGACGCCGCTGGCCAACCGCCTCGTCACGACGTTGGAAGGCAAACCGACCTGCGATTGCAAAGAGGCGCCGTCGCGAGAAGGACTGGCGAAGTATCTACCCGCGTTGGCGAGCGGCCAGGCGAACTTCGCTGGCGCGACGGCGTTGGGATTGGCGGGGTGGAACGCTTTGACCGACAGCACGTGCCGCTCGGCAGATGCCGACGCCCGCGACGCGATCTTAGGTTGGTCGGCCGACCACCTCTGTTCTTCGCGGCCGCTGGATCAAGCGATCGCTTCGCTGGCCGCCGCGTTGCGATCCTCGGGGAAGCGTGGCGGAGCGGATGCCGACGCGACGGCCGCGAGTGCGATTCGGGAACATGATCAGCTTGCCGCCGACATGTCCGAGGAAACTTCGTGGGCGGATCGATTGCAATGGCTCGGCACCGGCCTTCTTGTTGCCGGCGTCTATTTGGTCCCGCAGATCCTGCGTCGGGAAGAAACGGAAGCGGACCGCGAAGCGGCCGAGCGTGCGGCACGCAACCACTGGCAAGTCGAAGTGCTTTAGGCGGTGGACTCTGCTAGGCCACGGATCGAGAAATTGACCACGGATAACGCGGATGGGCACGGATAAAGGATGCCTACTTATGCCATCCGTGGTTCTATTCCAGCCATTCGAGCGTTTCCATCAGCGATTGAATGTGGTGCGGGCCTTCGGAGGGACGTTGTCGGCCGAGCCATAGGGAATGCCAACCGGCATTGGCGGCCCCCTCGTAGTCGTTGACGCGGTCGTCTCCCACAAAGAGCAACTCGTCGGGACTCAGCCCTAAATCGGCCTCGATCGCTCGGAAAAACGCCACGCCCGGCTTCGCATGCCCCACGCCCGCCGAGTGATACACATGGCGACACTCGGAAAGAGTTGGCAGTTCGCGGACGACCGAGAGCAAACGCCGGTCGTAATTGGAAGCGATCCCGATCCGCAGCCCCCGTTCCGCCAGCGCCGTCCACGTCGGCGTGACATCCGCGAACAGTCGCCAACTGGAACCACGGGAAAAATGGTCCCAAAGGCCTTCGAACAACGTCCCCGACGCGTCGGGCAGTTCCGCGAACACGTCGGCGACAATTCGCCGCCATCGGTCGCGTTCGAGCTCCTCGCTGGAGCGCGTCAGTTCCTCGGGCGAACCCGCGGCCGGTCGGCCGAAATGCCGTCGGAACGCCGCGAGGAATCGCTCGCCGATTTCCGCCTCGGACAAGACGATTCCCGCCTGCGCTCCGGCGTCCGCGTACACCCGAGTGATCGATGGATCGGAATGGAACAGCGTTCCCACCGCATCGAACAGCACCGCGCGGATCGGTCGCCGCCGCTGGCCAGGAGCGGTCGCGGAGGGCGACGCCAACTGCCGCTCCGCAGGCTTGGCGCCGTCGGATGACGGTAGCGGTCCGGGGCTGCCGCGAGTCATGGTTGTCCCTTCCCAGTCGCGGCACTGTCTTTCGCCGCTGCCGCCGCAGAAATCCCCGCCGCCGCAGCAGTAGGAGCAGCCGCCGAAGCAGCAGCAGCAGCCGAAGCAGCAGCCAACTTTGCGTCCGCGTTGGCGTTGGCGGCTTCCATGGCGGCAGCCGTTTCCCGCATCTTGGCGATGATCTCGGGATGTAGGCTGGCGAGATTCCGCTGTTCGCCCGGATCGGTTTCCAGATCGAACAGCGACAATTCCAGTTCCCGCACGGCGTAGCCGTGGCGCGAAGCGATGCCGCGAATCCCCGATTGCTGGATCGATTCGGGCTTGAGGTTCTCGAAGTTGGACGGCTTGCCGTTTCGTCCCGGCGGGCCGGCCACGGTCAGGTACGGATGAGGCAGATGCAGTTTCCACTTGCCCATGCGGATCGCCTGCAGCGTTTGCCCTTCGTAAAACAGCAACGCTTCGTGGGGCGACCGAGCCTGCGGGTCGCCGCGGAGTAGGGGACCGATATCGCGGCCATCCAACCGCCGCTCGGGCTTGGCACCGCCAGCAAGCTTTTGAATGGTCGGCAACAGGTCGACTGTCGCGGCCGGCTCGCGGCAGACTTGGCCGGCGGGGATCACGCTGGGCCACCGCGCGATCATCGGCACGCGCACGCCGCCTTCGAACGTCGTCAATTTCCCTTCCCGCAATTCGCCCGCC
>JBIKVL010000079.1:0-9385 GCA_044356875.1 Pirellulaceae bacterium
TTGTGGAACCACGGATGACACGGTCGGAAATGGAACCACGGATGACAGGGGCGGAAATGGAACCACGAAAAACACGAATGACACGAAAGTAGGAAGGTCGAGCGCGCATTGGATTAGGAATAGAGAGTGCGCGGACGAGAGGAAGAGATCGAGAGAAAGAGATCGAGAGGAAGGGTCAGGAACCGCGTCGGGTCATCGTTGGATGAACGCCGACGCGGTGCGTTCGTTGGCCGGGCGGCTTACGCCGCTCCGCTAAAACACGGGCCGGGCGGCTCACGCCGCTCCGCTCGAAGATCGAAGAAGAGAATCGCTTTCAAGAATCTTGCTCAGTTTGGAGCTTCCGACGATGCTGTCCACTCAGGCTGGTTGCTCGCAAATCACGATCGCTCGGCCGCCGACATGGGACTCTTGGCAACGCGTGTCGCGGGCGATGTCGCTGTCGTCGAGGCTGTCGTTGGCAACGCTGTTGGTCGCGGTCATTGCGGGAATGGGTGGCCAATCGTCGCGTGACGTCTTGGCCGCCGACGCGGGGATCGCCGATTTTCCACAGCTCGATGGCCAGCGCGACTGGCCGTGGTGGCGCGGGCCGTCGCGCAATGGTTGGAGTCAAGCCTCGTCGGCCAACGCGCCGGTCACGTGGAGCGAGCGTGCCGGGGTGGTTTGGCGGACGCCGGTCCCCGGCCGCGGCCATTCGTCCCCGATCGTTGTCGCTGGCAAAATCTTCTTGACGACCGCCGACACGGCCAAGCAAGTGCATTCGGTGCTGGGGTTCGACTTGGCGACCGGAAAACCGCTCTGGAAGGTCGACGTCAGCCAAGGCGGTTTTCCCGAACGGAACCATCCCAAGAACACGGAAGCGACGAGCACGGTGGCGAGCGATGGCGAACGGCTGTTCGCGACATTTTTCCATCATCGGAAAGTCGAGTTATTCGCCTTGGGCTTCGACGGCAAGTCGCTGTGGCGCAAGGTGGCGGGGCCGTTCGATCCGCAGCGTTACGAATATGGCTACGCGCCGTCGCCGCTGATCTATAAGGAATCGGTGATCGTGTCGGGCGAGTACGACGGCGACAGTTTCCTGGCGGCGTTCGACCGCCAGACGGGCGCGGAAAAGTGGCGGCAGGCTCGGCCTTCCAACATCACCTTCTCCTCGCCGGTCGTCGCCCATGTGGCGGGCCGCGATCAGTTGTTGTTGAGCGGTGCGAACACGGTGAGCAGCTTTGATCCGGCGACCGGCAAGCCGCTCTGGTCGGCCCCAGGCACGACCGCCGCGACCTGTGGGACGATGGTCTGGGATGGCGACATCGTGGTGGCGAGCGGCGGTTATCCGAAGGCGGAGACGATCGCATTCAAGGCCGATGGCAGCGGCCGCGAGCTGTGGAAGAACAACCAGAAGTGCTACGAGCAGTCGCTCATCGCGTGGAAAGGGCACGTCTACGGACTGACCGACGGCGGCGTGATGTACTGCTGGGAAGTGGCGACGGGCCGGGAGATGTGGAAGCAGCGATTGCGCGGTCCAGTCAGTTCGTCGCCGGTGTTGGCGGGCGATCGGATTTACTGGACGAACGAGCTCGGCACCACCTACGTCTTTCGGCCCAACCCGGAGAAGTTCGAACTGCTGGCGGAGAACCAGTTGGGTGTCGAGGGGTTCGCGAGCCCGGCGTTGAGCGGTTCGCGGTTATTGCTCCGCGCGGCGTTCGGAAGCGGCCAGAATCGCCAGGAGTATCTCTATTGTTTGGAGGGGAAAAAATGATCTTGCCGCGTTCGCGGCGCCTCGGCATACTTCGCCCCAAACCGGCGGAGCGCCGGTGCAATCAGCCGCCGGAATGAAGCCCACGCCCGGTCACGGAGCGCCGGGCCGCGGCCATGGATGAACCAAACAGCAAGGAGTGCTGCCCGTGAAGAGCTCGCGTTATTTGGCCGTTGCGGCGACCGCCGCCGTTTCCCTCCTGACCGCGGGCGCCGTGTTGGCGCAAGGCACCGGCGCCGGACTCGGCACGCGGCCCGCCACGACCGGCGCTCGTCCTGCCGCCGCCGCTGCCGCTCCTGCCGCCGCCGCTCCTGCCGCTCGGCCCGCTTCCGCGCCGCCAGTGGTCGTCATCGATATCAGCGAAGTCTTCAAGCAGCACTCGTCCTTCAACCAGCAACTGAACGCGTTGAAAGAGGAAATCAAAACGCTCGACGCCTACTACCAGGCCGAGCAGAAGAAGATCGTCGGCCAACGCGACAAGCTTTCGTCGTTCAACGCCGGCAGCCCCGAATACAAGAAGTTGGAAGAGGACATCGCTCGGATGGCGTCCGACCTGCAGGTCGAGATGGCGCTCAAGCAGAAGAACGTCGCCGAGCAGGAGGCGAAGGTCTATTTCAACACGTACAACCAGATCTACAAACAGGTCGAGATCTTCGCCGATTCGTACGGCATCGGCCTCGTGTTGCGGCACAACAACGTGCAGATGGACCCGCAAAAGCGCGACACCGTGTTGCAAGGCGTGAACCGCGCGATCGTGTTCCAACGCAACCTGGACATCACCGAGGAAATCATCAAGCGGGTGAACGCGGCCAATGTCGCGGCCGCGCCGGCCGGTGGCGTCCGTCAAGGCGTCGCGGGTGGCGGCGTGCCCGCCGGCGGACTCCAAACTGGCGGCGTGGGCACGGCCCGCAATCCGGCCGCTCCATCCTTCCCGAAGCGATAACCGATCCCTCGATAAGCGATTCGCGTTTCGCGATCGCGTTCATGTTCGCCGTGATTGGAAAGATGGATGTCTCCAACCGGCGCGTTTTGGCGACCGATTGACAGTCGAGGAGTTCCCTTGAGCCCGACCACGCGATTGCAACGGACTCTGGCCCGGCCCGCGATGGTCGAAGGCCGCGGCTATTGGAGCGGCGAAGAGGTGCGGGTTGAGTTTCGCCCCGCGCCGATCGACACGGGCATCGTGTTCGTACGCACCGATCGTTCGCCCGAGGCCCGGATTCCAGCCTGCTGGGCCTTCCGCATCGAAACCCCCCGCCGCACGACGCTCGCCAGTGCCGGCGCGACCGTGGAAATGGTCGAGCACGTGATGGCGGCGCTCGCCGGACTGCGGATCGATAACTGCGAAGTGCGGGTCAACCGCGCTGAAATGCCCGCCTGCGACGGCTCCAGCCGCGACTTTGTCGCGGCGCTCGACGCGGCGGGCGCCGTTGAACAATCGTCGCCACGGCCGACGCTGGTCGTCGCGGACGTGACGCGAGTCGGCTGCGACGACAGTTGGGTCGAGGCTCGGCCCGCGCCGCAAGGCGGCTTCTCCATCCGCTACCGCCTCGACTACGGCGCATCCGGTCCCATCGGCCGCCAGACATTGCAGATGCCGATCACGCCGGACTCGTTTCGCCGCGACTTGGCTTCCGCCCGCACGTTCGTCACCAAAGACGAAGCCGATTGGCTCCGCGCCCGCGGACTCGGCAGCCGCGTCACCACCAGCGACCTGCTGGTCTTCGGCGACGATGGCCCGATCGACAACGAACTGCGTTTCCCAGACGAGTGCGTCCGCCATAAGACGCTCGATCTGGTCGGCGATCTGGCGCTTTGCGGCCATGATATCCACGGCCATATCGTCGCCTACCGCTCCGGCCACCGCCTAAACGCCGAACTGGTCCGCGTTCTGTTGGTCGAGGGCCGACGACTGGCGGACCGGCGTCGCACCGCGTGAACGGCAGTTGTTCCTAGCCCGGGAGTTAATGGGATGAGCCAGCGTTTGCGGGTCGCGGTGATTGGGGCCGGGCACCTGGGGCGGATTCACGCCCGACTATTGAGCCAACGGACGGACATCGAGCTGACGGGGATCGTCGAACCGCTGGCGGCGGCGCGGGAAGCGGCCAGCCGCGAGTTCGGCACGCCCGGAGTGGCCGAGTTCCATTCCCTGCCCCGCGCCATCGATGCCGCGATCGTCGCCACCCCCACCGCGAGCCACCACGATGTGACGATGCGGTTGCTACGGCAAGACACGCATGTGCTGGTGGAGAAACCGATCGCGTCGACCGCCGAAGAGGCCGCGGAAATGGTCGATCTGGCGGCCCGTCGGCAACGCGTGCTGCAAGTGGGCCATGTCGAACGGTTCAATCCCGCGCTCGACGCGGTCCGCCCCTTCCTGACCCGTCCACGATTCATCGAGGCGGTGCGCGCGAGCAACTATGCGTTCCGCTCGACCGACATCGGTGTCGTGCTCGACCTGATGATCCACGACCTGGACATTGTGCTGTCGCTCGTCAACCAACCGGTCGTCGAAGTCGCCGCGTTCGGCTGCACGTCGGTCGGTCCACACGAGGACTTCGCGCAAGCGCGATTGCTATTCGCCAACGGCTGCGTCGCCAATTTGACGGCCAATCGGGTCAGTGAGCGGCCCGAGCGGACCATGACGGTGCATGCCGACGGCGCCATGACGCGGATCGACTTCGGCGGCTCCGGAGCGCGGGTCATGCGGCCCAGTGAGTCGATCGTGCGCGGCGAATTCGATGTGAACGCGTTGCCGATCCCGGCACGCAGCGAGCTGAAGGAGCGATTCTTCACATCCGTGCTTCCCGTGACGGAATTCGCCGTCGAGAAACGCAACGCGATCGAGGACGAGCACAGCGACTTCTTCGATGCGATCCAGCAGCGGCGGTCGCCGCGGGTTTCGGGAATCGCCGGTCTGCGGGCGCTCGATGTCGCGGAACGGATCCGCGCCCAGCTTGTGTCTCCCTTCCGGCACTATTCGCTAGGGGCCACTGCCGTAGCTGGAGCGGCGCCGCGCGAGTCAACCCCGCTTCCCCAAAGCCCGCAACGCAAAGCGGCGTAATCGATTCAACTCCCCCAGCGACCAGTCCGAAGACAAAGGCTGAGCGGATCGGATATAGTGGATCCGCCGATTCTGCGGAGGGACCGCCTGGCCTGCCCAGTCGGCAACTCTTGCCAAGGCCGAAAGCCGCACGGTGGCGTAGGGGAGGGGATGATGGCGTCTGACGTGAGTCTCAAGGAACAGTTGCCGAAACTGACCGACCGGATCGTCGAAACCTATCGGCGCCTGAAGACGATCAATCATCTCGGCCATTGTCCCTTGCCGCGGTACGAGGAAATCATCGCGGCAATCCACGATTTGACGGAGATTCTGTTCCCGGGCTATCGCCGCCGCGAAGGGTTGCATCTCGGCAACGTCACCTACCACGTGGGCGATTTGATCGATGGCCTGCACGATACGCTCACCCGCCAGATCGCCCGGGCGTTGCAACACGACAGCCGCTTGCGGGGCGAGTCGATCGGGTGCGAAGAGGCGACCGACTTCGAGGCCAAGGGCCAGACGATGGCGATCGCCTTCCTCGAAACGCTGCCGGACTTGCGGAGCGTGCTGGCGACCGACGTCGAAGCCGCTTATCAAGGCGATCCCGCGTGCCGCAGTCCCGACGAAATCGTTTTCTGCTATCCCGGATTGGAGGCGATCACCGTCTACCGAATGGCGCATGAAATGTATCGCCTCGGCGTGCCATTTATTCCTCGGATGATGACCGAGTACGCTCATCGCCAGACGGGCATCGACATCCACCCCGGCGCCAAAATCGGCCATCACTTTTTCATCGATCACGGCACGGGCGTGGTGATTGGCCAGACGTGCGAGATCGGCAACCACGTCAAGATTTATCAAGGGGTGACGCTCGGAGCGCTCAGCTTCGCTACGGACGGTCAAGGGAACTTGATTCGCGACTCGAAGCGTCATCCGACGATCCAGGACCGCGTGGTGCTGTACGCGAACGCCACCGTGCTCGGCGGCCGCACCGTGATTGGCCACGATTCGGTGATTGGGTCGAGCGTCTGGCTGACGCACAGCGTCGATCCGCACACGACCGTGGTCATGGAAAAGCCGAAGCTCCGGATCCGCAGCGAAGCGCCCGACGAACTGCTCCCGGAACTGAACTATCAGATCTAAGCCGGAGCGTTCGCGAATCGGCACAGGGCGGCCGACTTTCGAGCGGAGCGGCGTCAGCCGCCCGGCCGAACGGCCGCCACGTTTCCACCGCACTCACGCATCAACGCGGCGCCAAATCGAATTCCATCCCACGCGGAATGATTACCGGGCGGCTCACGCCGCTCCGCTAAATGGCGATCGTACCGGGCGGCTTACGCCGCTCCGCTAGAACGTCGCTCGGTGGAACAACGCCAACGTCCACGCCCGCCGGTTACTTCGACGCTGGTTATTTCGGCGCGATGGTACACATCATGCGGGTGCCTTGTTTCGAGGGAGCGCCTTCGAGCTTGCCGAATTCGAGCAGTTCTTGGATCACGGCGTCCAAGACCTTCTTGCCTTCCTCGATGTGGGCGTTCTCGCGGCCCTTGAACACGACAGAAATCTGCACCTTGTCCTTGTGCTGCAAGAAGCCAATCGCTTGCTTGATCTTGAATTCGATGTCGTGATCGCCAGTCTTCGGCCGGAGCCGGATTTCCTTCAGCTTCGTTTGGTGGACGTGCTGATGGGACTTCTTCTTTTTTTCGTATTTGAACTTGCCGAAATCCATGATTCGGCAAACGGGCGGCCGCTCGGTAGGCGCCACCTCGACTAAGTCCAGCCCCAGTTCCCGCGCTCGCTGCAAAGCTTCGGCGGTGGGAATAATCCCCAACTGTTGGCCTTCATGGGAAATCACCCGCACGGGGCTGATCCGGATCTGCTCGTTGACTCGATTCTGGTCGCGATCTGTGGACATAGGTCCTTTCACAAAAAGGCTCGAAACATTCGGTTAGGCCAGAGTATTCCGAAGGGATAGGCAGGCGTCAATCTTTGTCGGCGCATTTTTCCCTGCGGTTTAGTTCTCCTCGGCCGTTTTCCCCCCCCTCACGCTCAATACTCGTTCTTCGCGCCGCGTTCGCCGAGTCCCGCATCGCCGCTGAATGTCTTTCGTACGCGTTTCGATCGCACTTCGTCGCCGAGCCGCTCCAAGGCGGCGGCGAGCGGCATCGCGCCCAGGTCGCCATCGATCCGATCCCGCACCGACACCGTGCCGCTCTCCGCGTCTCGGGGACCGACGACCAGCATATACGGGATCAATTCCAGTTGGCCGTCGCGAATCTTGCTGCCCAACTTCTCCGGCCGGTAATCGCCGCTCACACGGAAACCGGCTTCCCGAAGCTGTCCTTCCACCTGCCGGCCATATTCTTCCGACTTTTCGCTGACCGTGATCACCCGCGCCTGCTCCGGCGCGAGCCACAGCGGGAACGCCCCCGCGAAATGCTCGATGAGCACGCCGATGAACCGTTCGAGCGACCCGAGCGGCGCGCGGTGGATCATGACCGGCCGGTGCATCCGGTTGTCCGCCCCAACGTATTCAAGATTGAAACGGCTCTCGCTCGGCAGGTTGTAATCCAGTTGGACGGTCCCGAGCTGCCATTCGCGGCCGATGCAGTCGGTCACTACGAAATCGGCTTTCGGACCGTAGAACGCCGCCTCGCCCGGTTCCTCCGTCGCCTCGATCCCCAGCGTGCGACAGACGTCCGCGATCGCCCGCTGCGCCCGCTCCCATTGCTCGGCCGAGCCCACATACTTGTCGCTCGCCGGATCGCGAAACCCAAGCCGCACGCGGTAATTTTCCAGCCCGAGGCATTTCAGCACGAACTGCGTCATCTCCAGACAGCCGCGGAATTCGCCCGCCACCTGTTCGTCCGTGCAGAAGAGATGGGCGTCGTCCTGAGTGAAACCGCGGACACGAGTCATCCCCGAAAGCTGGCCCGACTTTTCGTACCGATACACCGTGCCGAACTCGGCGAGCCGCAATGGCAGGTCGCGATAGCTGCGCGGCCGCGACTTGTAGATCATCACGTGATGCGGACAGTTCATCGGCTTCAGAATGAACTCTTCGCCCTCCGTCGTCACCAGCGACGGAAACATGTCCTTCGCGTAATAGGGATAATGCCCCGACGTCTTGTACAAGTCGACCTTGCCGATGTTTGGCGTGTAGACGGTCTGGTACCCGCGTCGCACCAGCTCCTCGCGGGTGAACGTTTCGAGCAGGTTCCGCACCGTCGCCCCCTTGGGCAACCACAGGATCAACCCCGAACCGACCGTGGGACTGATCGTGAACAGGTCGAGCTGCTTCCCGAGCACGCGGTGGTCGCGTTTTTTCGCCTCCTCGATCTTCGTCAGATACGAATCGAGCTCTTGCTGCGTGAAAAACGCCGTGCCGTACAGCCGCTGCAGTTGGTCGCGGGAGGCGTCCCCCTTCCAATAGGCGCCGGCCACCGACAACACCTTGAAGGCGCCAATCGCCCCCGCCGACGGTATGTGCGGACCGCGGCATAGGTCGAGGAACTCGCCCTGCCGGTAGAACGATAGCGTCGGGTACTCGGCCAGCCCCTGGTCGATATGCTCGACCTTGAACTGCTGCCCGAGGTCGGCGCAGACCCGCCGCGCGTCGTCGCGGCTCGATTCGATCCGCTCGAACGGCTCGTCGGCCGCCACGATTTTCCGCATCTCTTCCTCGATCGCCGGAAAATCGCTCTCCGACAGCGGATGTTCGAGCGCGAAATCGTAGTAGAAACCGCCTTCGGTCGTCGGTCCAAACGCCAACTGCACGCCTGGAAATAGCCGCATCACGGCCCGCGCCATGACGTGCGCCGCCGAATGTCGCATCACCGCCAGCGACTCGGCGTCTTTCCGCGTCAGGATCCGCACCGCGACCGCCCCGTCGCCCGGCAAGCGTGTGTCGAGCCCCACGACGCGGCCGTCCACCACCGCCGCGATCGCCGACTGGGCGAGCCGGGGACCAATCGCCGCCGCGACCTCCCGCACGCTCACCGAAGAAGCGAATTCCTTGCTGCTGCCGTCAGGAAGATTGACTGAAACCATGACCGGAGTATCTCTGGGGATCGCCTAAAACCGAACCGACCTCGCCTTGAAACGCCCTAAGTTACATTCCGCCGCAGGTTTGGGCCAGCTACCAAGCCGCCAACTTCCGCCCCCCTCTGTAAGTTCGCCAAACGTGTGCTATAGTTTTCGCAAATCCAGCGGGCAGGTCGGCGACAATCGTCATCAGCGAGTGTCCCCCCCGCAACAGCATCCCGGGCGGTTAGCTCAGTTGGTTAGAGCGCTACGTTGACATCGTAGAGGTCACAAGTTCGAGTCTTGTACCGCCCACTTCGCAAGGCTGGTTGCCAAACCATGGCAATCAGCCTTTTTTCGTTGCCGAGCGGCTATTGGGAGCTGGGCGACTGCTTGTATGCTCACTGCGTGTATGCTCTAGGGGCAGTTGAGACGAACCGTTCGATCGATCGAATGGCGAAAATCCAGGCGGGTGCGAGCGTGGCAGCGACGAATGCGGCAAAGGCGGCGGATGCGGCGGATGCGAATACCGCTCGGACGACCGAAGTGGCCGCTTCCAGTTCGCGCCAGCG
>JBIKVL010000080.1:0-9377 GCA_044356875.1 Pirellulaceae bacterium
CTCCGATCATCGCCATGGCCGATCGGGAACAACTGCTCGTTGCGCTCCGCGCGTTGGTCGAAAACTCGCTCGAAGCGCTCGGCCAGGGCGGACGGATCGAAATCGGAGTGGTATCGATCGATTCCCAGAATTGCGGCTTTCAAGTGACGGACAACGGCCCGGGAATCCCGGTCGAGGCGCGTTCTCAGCTTTTCAATCCCTATTACTCGGGCCGCGAAGCGGGACGCGGCCTCGGATTGGGGCTCTGCAAAGCTTGGCGGATCGCTACCGACCACGGCGGCCGGTTGACGCTCGACGAACGGTTCGCACCCGGGGCTCGATTCGTACTGGAACTTCCCCGCACCGTCTGACCCGAGCCCCTCGCGTCTAGCCGGCCCGGCGACGGCCCCCCTCACGACGTTCAAACCGGTCGGCTCGCCGCCCGCGTCGATAGTCCTCGAATGACAAAATCCGCGGTTCGTCCGCCGCCCGCTCGCGATCGCGTTCCGGCGTCCCCGAGCGAATCTCGCCGGCGTCGGACGTTCCGCCGCTCGCAGTCGCTCGGCGATGATCGAGGCCGTCGCTGGCTTGTGCCGCCAAAAGGCTGGCCCGAGCCGCTCGATATTCCCGCCAGTCGATCGCCCCCGTTTCCCACTGATGGGCCAATTCCCTCAGCAAAACCGCCGTCCGCCGACCGCCTTCCGTGAACATGGTCTTCTGCCCTCCTTGGAAGAGTCTTGCTTGGCCCCAATCTTCTGGGGATGTCTTCTATGGGATAAGGGTTTTCAGCCCGATCGCCAAGAGCGATTTTTGGGCACCCGTCAGACTGTCTTGAACGAGTTGATGGAAGATGTGCCGGGCGGGAAAGATGTGTCAATCGTGACAATACGGAAAGCTGGCGAGTTCACACGGGCGGCGCCGGAGCGGCCGCCGCGCGGAGAAGCCGTAGAGTTCCCCTCGCTTTCCGTCCGATCAACTCCCGAGACGGAACGGGACTTTCCACTCGCCCAAGGAACGTCCCTGTTCCCCCCGCATTCAAGGAAGAATGCGTCTCCCGCTCGACTTTTCCCACTTGCCACGGCCAGGAGCAGACTCGCATGACGCGGTCCGGTCGACTCGCTTTCCCGGTGTCGCTGCGGTGGTTCGCCGCCCTCGGGTTGGTCGCCCTGCTGGGTCGCTTCTCGGCGGGACAAGCTCCGATGTCGCCCAACTTCACCGCGGATGCCTCGGGAGCCGCGAACATCCCCAACCCGGTCGCCGCTAACCCTTCCAATATAGCGCCGTCCGCGGCAGTGCCAGCGGCCGCACCGCCAGCGGCCGCATCGCCAGCGGCCGCATCGCCAGCGGCCGCATCGCCAGCGGCCCTGGCGCCATCCCCGGCGGTCCCGGGCGCCAATCCGGCCGCGAGCCCGTCCACCAACATGCCTGCGAACTCGAAGAGTATGCTGCAGGTGTTTCGCGATGGCGGTCCGCTGATGTATCCGATCGTCGGTTGCTCGTTCCTACTCGTCGTCTTTTTCTTCGAACGGCTCATCAGCCTGCGAAAAGGCCGCGTTATTCCTCGGCCGTTCTCCCGCAAATTCATCGAACAACTGCAAGACGGTTTGCTGGACCGCGAGTCGGCCCTCGATCTGTGCGAAGAAAATCCCAGCCCAGTCTCCGACGTCTTCGCGGCCGCGATCAAGCGCTGGGGACGGCCGGCGGTCGAAGTCGAACAGGCGATCCTCGATACGGGCGAACGCGTGACGAACGACCTGCGCCGCAACATTCGGCTGTTCAACGCCATCTCGACCGTCAGCCCTTTGCTCGGATTGCTGGGAACGGTGTTCGGCATGATTAGCTGCTTCCAGAACATCTCCTCGGCCGACGCCATGGGCCGCCCGGAAATGCTGGCCGGTGGCATCGGCGAAGCTTTGCTGACCACGGCCGGTGGCCTCGCCGTCGCCATCCCGGCGCTGGTGGCGTATTGGTTCTTCGTCAGCCGCGTGGACAGCCTGATCGTGGAGATCGACGGTCTTGGGCAACGGATTGTCGAAGTGATCGCGGCCGAAGCGAAACTCGATGCCGCCCGCCTCCGCGCCGCTCGCCGTGAACGTCGCAGTGCGGCCGCCGACACGGCCACCAGTGCGGGCGAAAACAGCAAGCGCCCGAGCGACAAAAGCGCCGATCGCGGCGGCGAGAAGAACAGTGACAAGGGCGGCGAAAAAACGGGCGAAAAAGGCAGCGAGAGGAGCGGTGAAAAGAGTGGCGAAAAGAGTGGCGAAAAGGGTGGCGAAAAGGGTGGCGAGCGTTCGCGGGACCGGGCCGCCTAGGAGCGAATCACCGCCATGCCGCTGAAAACGCAACTCGACGAACAGCCGTCGCTCAACCTCACCTCGATGATCGACATCGTGTTCAACCTGATGATCTTCTTCATGGTGGGAACGCGTTTCAGTTCGCTGGAAGAACGCATCGATGTGCGGGTACCGCAAGTGAGCAGCGCGGCGCCGTCCCGCGCCGTGCCCGCGAAGCTGACGATCGCCGTTCAACGCGAAGGCGCGATCCTCCTCGACGGCCAACCGGTCACCCTCGAACAACTGGGGCCGCGGCTCCGCGCCGAGCGGCTGCGCAATCCGGCGATCGCCGTCGTCGTTCGCGGCGATGGCGATGGAGCGCTCAAACACGCCGCCGGCGTGCTGTCCGCCTGTCGGGCCGCGGGGATCGCGGACCTGGGCATCGCGGTCCGCGTCGAGCCGGGCGGGCAAGTGGAATCCGTTCGTTCCGCGGCCGCTCCCGAACGGGGAGCCTTCGGCGAAAGCCTCTCCCGATGACAGGCGCGATGTTGTTCGCCGAACTGGCCGAAGCGTTCAGCCATTACCTGATTTGGAGCGGCCTGTTCGCGCTGCTGCTGGCGCCGGCGGTGCTCGCTCGCACACGCTGGAGCGAATCCCCTCCGCTGCTCATCTGCGTCAGCCTTTCGGTATTCGCCCACCTGTTGCTCACGATTTACGCCTACGCCACTCGATTGCCCCACGGCGATACGGGGCCGGGACGCGGCGGCGATACGCCCGGCGAAGTCGTCATCGCCCTCCAAATGCTCGATGAGGCCGACGCCCTCGCGGACGCCGCTGCGAACACCGTCGCTGCTTCAACCGCCGCCGCCGAAGCGGCCCCAGATGCCGAAGCCGCCGACGATGCCGACGCCCAAGCCGCCTCCAGGCCTGCTTCGCCCGCGGCGGCGGACCCGCCCGCAGACTCGACGGCAGCGATGCCCTCCCCGCTCGAAGAACTTTTGCCGGAACAACGAAGCGACGCGGCCGCAGCGTCCGCCGAACCCGACAGCGTTGTCGATCCGTCTATCGCGGATCGAGCGGCCGACGCGCCGGCCCCACCCGCCGCTCCATCCCCGGTCATGCCGCCAACAGCGCCCGCCCAGGATCGCGCCAGCGCAAACGCGTTGGCGGCTGCGGACGCGACGGTCGAGAGCCGTGAACCGTTGGCCACTCCCCCGGACATTTCCCCGGCCATTCCCACGGCCACCACCCCGGACATGGTGACGGACATGGTGACGGCCATGGCGACGCCGCCGCCGATGGACCAGCGGCGGGCCGATGCGGCACCCGTGCCGCTCGCCTATCGCAACCGCCACTCGAATCGCCGTTTTGAAGCCGCGTTGCGGCAGGGCGGTTCGGCGGAAACGGAGGCGGCCGTCGAGTCGGCGCTCGATTGGTTAGCGACCCAACAATCGCCGGAGGGTGTCTGGGCGGCGGCTTCGACAGGTGCCGGCCGCGAGGCGCGGGTGCTGGGACAGGATCGTGGCGGCGCGGGCGCTCACGCCGATGCCGGACTCACGGCGCTAGCGCTCTTGGCGTTTCTCGGGGCCGGCGAAACCCACCTCGACGGGCCGCGGCGACCGTCCGTTCAGCACGGACTCGAATATCTCCTGCGAATCCAACGCGCGGATGGCGAACTGGCCGGCAGCGCTGACCTCTTCGCTCGGATGTATTGCCATGGCATGGCGACCTTGGCCATCAGCGAAGCCTACGCCTTGACGGGCGACGCTCGCCTGCGCCCCGCGCTCGACGCCGCCGTGGGCTACACCATTCGCGCTCAGGACCCCAACGGCGGCGGCTGGCGTTATCGCCCGGGAGACTCGGGCGACACCAGCCAATTCGGCTGGCAATTGATGTCGCTTAAGAGCGCTCAACTGGCCGGTGTCCCGATTCCGACCACCGTGTGGGACCGCGCCCGCAAGTTCCTGCGTTCGGTCAGTTCGGGGTCCGACGCGGGTTTGGCGAGCTATCGTTCGGGCGAACGTCCCAGCCGCACGATGACGGCCGAGGCGCTCTTCTGCCGCGTCCTACTTGACGATAGCCAACCGGCCCAGGCTCGCGAGGCGCTCCGCTTCGTTGCTCAGGAGCCTCCCGGGGTCGGTCCTGACAACCATTACTATTGGTATTACGGAACGCTGGCCCAATTCCAAATGCAGAGCGACAGTTGGCGGATCTGGAATGAATCGTTGCAACGTCAGCTGCTCGCCCGCCAACATGGCGCCGGTCCGCTCCGCGGCAGTTGGGATCCCGACGCCGTCTGGGGCACGCATGGCGGCCGAGTGTTCAGCACCGCGCTCTCCGCGCTGTCGCTCGAGGTTTACTACCGCTACCTCCCGCTCTATCAAACCGCCCGAGCAGGGTCGCGTTGAAAACGAAGCCGGTCCGCGTTATGCGTAACGCACCTCGTTCATGGCTTCCTTTGCCACGACTCATTAAAATAGCCCGCGCGCAATGGCTCGTCGGGAAAGATTGGCGAGCCTGGCTTCCACTCGGCCGCGTTGGGACCAACTTTAAAGAGGGCCCAGTCGCCCAGACGCGGAAAAAGCAGGTAGTTGAAAGCGGCGAACTCGGCTTCGTGGAACGTGTGGCCGCTATTGATCACTACATAGCGGTCGGCCGCCACTGGGTTAGGGCAAATCAACACCGGAGCGTTTTCGGTCGCGGACAGACGCTCGCCGCCGAGCTGCAATTCATCGCGAGTCCATACGACGGGCAGCCGCGGGAGCAGCTCGCCAATCCAGCGATTGCTGCCCGGATCGCCAAAGAGGATAAGGTGTTTGCCGCGGATTTCCGCTTCGCCGATCTCGGTGTCGTCTTTCACCGGTAGGTCGCCTCGCATGTAGCATGCCCATTCATGCTCAAACCGCCGCAACGCCGCCATGCTCCAGTCATGCACTCGGACATTCCACGGCGTCCCGGTTCCACGCACGCAGACGAACGGCGCGGTGAAGGCATCGTCGATCGGACCTTGGATGCCGGGACATTTCCCCGTGAGAATCGCCGCGCTGCGCGGGCCCGAGCAACACCAGCCATCGGCGGTCTTCTCGAATACCAACGCTTCGCCCGGTTTGTGGTGCGGCAGTTCCACTTCTTTCCCCGCGATACGCGCTGCCGAGACCGCGCGATGGACCGCGAACTTCGTGATGTTTCGCGTGGTCTGAATGTCAAGCATGTTCCGCTCGGCCACGCTTCCCTGGAACTCGGCCCGTTCATAATGGGTGTCCAGCCCGAGCAGTTCCAGCCAATGGCAGCGGTTGTATTTCAACGTCCAAGTGACGAACCGAAGCGTTTTGGGGTCGCGGTCGAGGCCCCGGTCGGCGTGCTCCCCGATGCGGCGCAACTGCTCGCGATGCGTGACCGGATCGAGCACATGTCCGGTGCCTGGCGAAATGAGATTCACCATCGGCAACCCCTCCTTCTCCAAAGCCGCCCGCATCAAGACGTGCGCGTCGAAGAAAACATCCTTTTCACCCATGGCGGCGATCGCCGGCACGACGCTCGCATTGGCGGCGTAATCGACCGAATCCAGCATTCGCAGGCCAAGCTCTTGGTGCGCTGGCAGTGGACCGACCTTGATAAAGCCGGGGATGGGCGTTTCGGAAAACCGATGCGTGTCGACATAGCCGCAATAAGGCCCGAGCGCGACGAATCGGTCGGGGTGTTTGAGTCCCAAGTGCCAAGTCCCCGACGCGCCCATCGACATCCCGCGCAGGACAATGCGGTCGCGGTCAATCCGGTAATTGCGGCAAGCCGACTCGATCGCCTCCCAAACATCCGTTTCACCTGCCCAGCGATAGCAATTCTCGACTCGGCCCAACGGATGCAGTTCAATGTAGTCGACCTCGGGCCCCATACCGTCCGCATCGCCTTCATCAAAGCGATTCATGAATTGCAACTCGCTCATCCCGGTCGGCTTGAAGCTGCCATGCAGCACGACATCCAATCGCATTGGCTGGGCGCCGTCGTAGCCCCGCGGCACAACGACGCCGTAAGGCTGAGTCGATCCATCGACGGCCGATATGAAACCGCGGACCGTTTTGCCCTTCCTCGTCGACCAAGCGGCTCGATCGCCGTTGATCGCCCCCAGACGCTCTTCAGCCCGCTTCAATCCGTTTCGCAGCAAGGCGGCGTCACCGCCGCTCAACGATTTCGAAAACCGCAATCCCCAGATGACACCCTTATGAAAGACCTCGACGTCGGCTCTTTGATCGGACGTAGCGGCGGGTAGCGCGTCGATGCGGGCCTTCAAGCGACTAGCCGCCTCCTCCATCGATTGCCGCTCGACGATCCCCGGAGACGCGGCGCGGAGCATGTACTCCATGGCGGCGCGGGTGTCCTCGTAGTTCGTGGAGTGCCCGCCGTTTTCCCGATGCAGGCTCAGCACGGGCCGTTTCGCCCGCCGCAGTTTTTCGACCAACCGCAAGACGCTTCCCGGCGGCACGATTTCATCCTTCCCGCCCGTCGTGACCGCGACCGGCATCGTGAACTTCTCGGGCCACAGTTCGGCGCTGCGGCGTTTATATTCGTCCGGACGCTCGTGTTTGGCCCCTCCGTACGCTTCCGCGATCGCGTCCTGGAACCGCTCGTATTCGAGCATGTTGGCGGTCCCGTTCAGGCTGCAGACTCCCGCGATCAAGTCGGGATGGAGCATCGCGAAGATCAATGCCGACGTTCCGCCCATCGACCCGCCGGCGACGAACACGCGGTCAATGACGCGCTTTTCCTTGATTTCCGCGATGATCTGCGTCACATCCGCTTCGGCGGCGGGGCCCATCCAAGAGGTGCGGGCGCGGTAATCGGGGGAAATGACAATCAGGCCGCGCTCGGCCGCGACATCCCGGACCCCTTGGCATTCGCCCCGCCTTTCCCGGATGAACTGCCAGCGATCGGCCCCGTGGCCGTGCAACGCGATGACGACGTCATGGGCCCGCCGCGGATCGAACTTGGGCGGGAGCAGTTCGACATACCGCTGCTCGGTTCCATCGAGCTTGGAGCGGAAGGCCACGTCGCGCGGTTCCGCCGCCATGACTGCCCCAGCGATCAAACACAAACCGATAACCAGGCTCGCCATCGCCCACTCCAGTTTCCACAAGTTTCCGGCTCTCACGTCGACTCTCACGTCGACTTCCAATTCGACTCCCATCACGCCCTCCCCTTTTCTAGCGCCACAGTCTAATGCTCGCCCCGGGAATGTCGCCGTTGTCGGGCAACCGCTTTCGCGACCGCCCCGCTTGGCTGTCGTCGCGGTCGCCCCCCCACACACAGTTCCAGATTCACAGTTCCAGATTCACAGTTCTGGGTTTTCGGTTGTGGATTCTGGGTTGCGGAACGCGCTGACCGAGGATCCTGGCGCGTTCCTGGGCCTTTCGTCGACGATTTCCGCTGGGTCTTAGGGAGCGCGATCAGCCGGGAGCGCGATCACCTGAGCTGCCGGGCCCACGTCAGCTTAAGTCGCGGCAACAGGCGGTGGGCGGCGGGTGAAGACGCATCCGGGACGATGCCGTAGGTCGTCTTGGAGGCGACCGTCCTCGCTCAAGCTCGCGGCGCGGATCTGCAGAATCGCCTCAGACCCTTGGCGATCGAACGAATGCTCTGCTTATCCACAAGGCTTTTCCTGCGGATCAGTTCGAAATCTCTCACCGTCAGCATCCTCTGTGCCCACCCTTCGCTTCGGAATAATCCATCCAAAGCGAAAGGGTAGGTCACGTTGCGGTGGTCCCCTTTTTCGATGAGCGAAAGCGTCGCCGGGCGCCTCGCGGTGGTTCCCAATTCGATGATCGTTGCCAGACGGCCAGCATTCATTGCCCGGTTTGGTCGATGAAGCTGGTGGCGAGCGAGCCGATGTCGTTGACTCAGCAGCCTCTCCGGCGTGGGAGATGGAGCGGCCGTTCCGATACATAAGTGGTTACAGGGAATAAGGTTGCCAATCTCGCGTTCCAAGCTGCCGAAGTCAGAAACCGCCTGCGAATCGCCCGCTGGCTCAAATCGCCATCAAGAAAAGACAGTCTATTGCTGATTCGTTCTTGGCCCGTGGCCGCCCGGCAAGGCCGGAATCCTCGCGGATTTCAGGCGTGGGCGATGGCGACTGAGGGGCAAATGGCGGCGTTCAACCTGCCACCGACGCGTCTTCAACCTCCCACCAACACGCCGAAGAGGTGAGATCGGGGGTCCGAAACGCCAAACGTCCGCCCAAATCAACGTGCGATCCCTCTGTAGAAGGGGGTTCGCGAGCTGTTTTTCGCGTCCGAAGTCAGAACGCGCGCAGCAATCCCCGGTGCTGTTCGCCGACAGCTTTTTTGGGGAGCATTCGAGGCTCTGAAGTCGCGAACGGTGGGCCTCTTCCCACGTGGTCAGGGCGCGGGAACATTGGCCCGGTTGGCCGCGCGGCTACCCTGGCGGTGGACCCGAATCCGCCACGAACCGCCGGCAGTCGCGGCGCATCGCGGAAGCGGTACGCTCCAACCAGCGGAAACGACGCGAAATCGTCCGCACCGCCTCTTTCCAGTTCGCCGCGCTCAAGCCGTAACGGAGCCAAGCCGCCGGCAACTGCTTGGGCAACCGCAATGCGGGCGTTTCCAACTCGGGGTCATCGCTCGACAGACCCACGAGATTGCTCGCCAGCCAGTCCAAGTAAACGTCGAGCGGCAAGCGATTGAACACCGGCGTCTTCTTCGCGACACCCGCCGCGCCGCCATCCACCGCCGCCACGATATCGCCGTCAACAGCCTCGCCTGCAACACGCTCTTCGTCCGCAGAGTCGCTCGCTTCCAAAGCATCGCCCGCTTCCAAAGCGTCGCCCGCTTCCGAAGCGTCGCCCACTTCCACTGCGTCGCCCGCTTCCGCCGAGACGCTAGCGTCCACCGCACCGCTCGCTTCCGCAGCGGCCGCGCCCTCCGACGCTGGCGATTCGATCGAACTTTGCGAGCCATCCGCGCTCAGTTCGTCCGCCAACCAATCCCCATCGCCATGGAGCCGGGCGTATGCCGCCGTGAACCGGGAATTCGCCAAGTCGCTCGCGAGCCCCAAACGCACTGCTAAGGAATTGATCTGCAAACTCGTCGCCAACCGCTGCTCGCCGTCTTCGAG
>JBIKVL010000081.1:0-9372 GCA_044356875.1 Pirellulaceae bacterium
CGCTGCGGGCCCGCAGCGTCAAAGGCACGACGGGCACACAAGCCAGCTTTCTCGAACTGTTCCACGGCGACCACGCCAAAGTGCGCGAACTCGAGCGGCGGGTGGCGGAGAAGCTGGGATTCCCCGCGACATACGCCGTGACCGGCCAGACCTATTCGCGCAAGGTGGACGCGCAAGTTGTCGATGTGCTCTCGGGGATCGCGCAGAGCGCCCACAAAGCGGCCACCGATTGGCGGCTCCTGCAGAGCCGCAAAGAGTTGGAGGAACCGTTCGAAGCCCATCAGATCGGGTCGTCGGCGATGGCCTACAAACGGAATCCAATGCGGGCCGAGCGCATCTGCGGCTTGGCGCGGTTCGTGATGAGTCTGCAGCAAAACGCCGCCCAAACGCTTTCCACCCAGTGGATGGAACGCACGCTGGATGACAGCGCGAATCGGCGGCTGGTCCTGCCGCAGGCGTTCCTCGGCGTCGACGCCATCCTCGCGATCTATCAAAACGTAGCGGCCGGATTCGTGGTGTACCCCAAGGTCATCCAGCGGAATCTAGCCGAGGAATTGCCGTTTATGGCCACGGAAAACATTCTGATGGCGGCGGTCGCGGCGGGCGGAGACCGGCAGGACCTGCACGAGCGGATTCGGGTTTACAGTCTCGAGGCCGCTCGCCAAGTGAAACAGGAAGGACTGCCGAACGACCTGTTGGCCCGCATCGCCGCCGATCCCGCCTTTGCCGCCGCCGATCTCGCCGACACGCTCGACCCGCGTCGGTTCGTCGGCCGCGCCCCAGAGCAAGTCGACGAGTTCCTGGCGGAGGTGGTGGAGCCACTGCTTGGCCAGACGGCCGCCGCGATTCGGCCCGCCGAAGAGCTCAAGGTGTAAACGGACTGAGCAGTTCGCTCGGATTTAGCCGGCGATCCTCAAACCAAATCGACCTTGCGTTTCGTGCGCCGCTTGGCCTGAACACAGTCCTGGCAGACGCCCGAGATGATGAAGCGATGACCGGCGACGCGGAAGTTGTTTTTCTGCGCGACTTCGTCGCGGAGCCGGATCAGTTCATCGCTTTGGAATTCAATGAGCCGTTGGCATTCCGTGCAGTGCAGGTGATCGTGCTGGGGATAGCCGTAATCATGTTCGTAGACGGTGCGGCCATCGAGCGTGAAAGCGCGGAGCAATCCGGCTTCGACGAATTTCGTCAAGGTTCGGTAAACCGTCGCGCGGCCAACGTGGTCGGAGTCGCTCCGCTGGGGGAGTTCGTCGAGCAGCATATCGACATCGAAGTGCGAATGCTGCCGGAACACATGATCGATGAGCAAGCGTTGCGGCCGCGTCATCCGTTTGCCGCGACTCTGGAGGAATTCCTCAAAACGCTCGAGAGGGGTCGAGGAGACGGACACATTGCCCAGGGAAGAATCTGCCATGGTTTCCATCGCCTCGCCGGTCCATCCACCGCTTTGCTAGCGGTAGTGTAGGTCGCGATTCGCCGACTCGAAAGGGCGGAAAAAAGCAAAACCGCGGTTCCGCCCGGGGAAACGGGCGGAACCGCGGCGGAAGGCTCCGCGGCAGGGGTTAGACCGCGGGGTTTCGGAATCGAGACTGGCGTCCGACATCAAGTCAGGCAGCCAAGCTAGGCCAACCACAACCCGTTCGCCACGAAGGACCAACAGGTTCCGGCAGGCGAACTAGGCGAGTTCATCCAGGAGGCGGTCGAGGGCCGCGTCCAGTTTGTCTTCGGTTTCGTAGGTGCCAGCGGCAATCTCCGCTCGCAGTTGAGCCACCCGGTCCGATCGGATCTCGGGCAGATTGTGTACTTGGCTGATCAGGTTGGCTTCCGAGGAGAACTCGACCGTATCCGTGGGAGCGGTATACGAGGTCTCGACCGGGGCTCGGCTGGCGGTGACGCGGTGCGGGGCGTTCAGCGGCTGGGCCCCGTGAAGGTGAGTCGGTCCATGAATCTGCATTGTCGATGTCCCCAAACGAGCGAGAGTAACCGGATTACCGGGAGCGATGCCGCTCCATCTGAATTCGTTGAATCACCTGTTGTCGTCGGCGTCGCAATCCGTGTCGTACTGTCGCTGTCCGTGGCGGTGAGATGACATCGCGAACGCTGCCAGCTGAACACCCCAAGTTATCGTCAGCGATCCCCAACCGATTGCAACCAAACGCTTTTGTGACTTCTTGTATTGTTGGCGAGCACCCAGCACGTTTGTGCGGGCTGCGAAGCAACTTCACTTTTCCTTCAAGTTGCGGGCTCACAGCTCGCCCGTCACGCCAGCTTTCGGCGTGACCCGGGCCGTTCGGCCTTCCGACGCACATCGAGTCCGTTCGATGGGGCCGGTCGCGGCAGGCACCGCGTCCGGATGCTGATTCTACGTACACTATGCCCGTCGGGTTTGCCAGTCTAACGATAAAATTCGAAAAAATCGGAACTGCGGCAAAGCGACTCGCCCATGCTCCCCATGGGAAACTGGCCGCCCTTGAAACCGCCCGCACTCACGCGGCGCACTCCACGGGTGGCGGGCGGGAGGATAGCGACATCCGCCGCGATTCCGCAAGATCAGTTTTTCGCAACTCGAAGACCGCCGTCGGGTTCAAATTGTCAAGTGAAGCAGACCACGCAATAGGAGTTCCGACCGATGACTGGGCAATTTTCACCACGTTGGCGTCTAGCGGCTCGTTCTACCGCCCGCGCCTCCCTACTGGCCGCCAGCGGCCTGTTCCTGACACTCGACGGATCCATCGACGCCGGCTCGTTCGGCAGTTGCGCGCCCGTGGCCGCCCAGGAGACCGCTTCCCAGCCGGCCGAAGACGCTCCCAAACCGGTCGCGGCCCCTGCCAAGCCTGACGCACCCGCTGGAACTGAGCAGGCTGGAACTCCACCGGCTGGAACCGCACCGGCGACCGCCGCGAAGCCGTTGTTCGACCGCCTGGACAAGAACCAAGATGGTCAGGTGGGGGCCGATGAAGTCGACGAGCCGCGGCGGCGGCTCTTCGAGCGTCTTCTGCGGGAAGGCGACAAGAACGGCGATGGAAAGCTAACCCGCGACGAATTCGCGGTCGCCTCGCGTGGGCGGCCTGTGGAGGCGGCCCCGGCGGCCGCTGGCGCCCCCGGAGCACCGGGCGGACCTAGAGCACCGGGAGCACCGGGCGCACCGGGAGCACCAGGCGCGCGCGGCAACCTCCCAAATCCACGCGACGTCTTCGATCGATTCGACCGCAACAAGGATGGGAAACTGGACAAAGACGAAGCGCCTGAGCGGATGCGGGAGAATTTTGATCGGGTCGACCGGAACAACGATGGCTCCGTGGATATCGACGAATTGCGTCAAGCCTTCGCCGCCTTGGCCCGCGGCGCCGGCCCGCCCGGCGCACCCGGCGCTCCTGGCTTTCCCGGCGCTCCGGTTCCCGGCGGTCCCGCTCCCGCAGTGCCGGGGGCCCCAGGGCCCGCGAACCCGGAAATGGCGGCGCGGATCGCCGAACGCATGTTCGCCGATGCCGACCGCAACGGCGATGGCAAGCTGACTCGAGAGGAAATCCCCGAAGAGCGACGCGAAATGTTCGGCCGATTGCTGCAGCGGTTCGATGGCGACGGCGATGGGGCGCTCAGCAAAGAGCAATTCCAACGCGGAATGCAAGCGATGCAAGCGATGCGCGGCGGCCGCCCCGGCGTTCCTGGCGCACCCGGCATTCCAGGCAACGCGCCGGGCGCGCCGAACCGAAACCCCAATGGCGCGCCGAACGGAATTCCCAATGGCGGTCCGAACCCGCCGCTGGCTGGCTTACGGCCGTTCGTGCCCGCGATTTTTGGCATGCTCGACACCGACCGCGATGGACAGCTCAGCGGCGACGAAATCGATAAGGTGGCCGAGAAGCTGAAGGCGTTGGATAAGAACAGCGACGGCAAGGTCAGCCTGGAAGAGCTTGCGGGCGCGCGACCGTAATGGATCGCTAAGCGCGGACCAGTTCCGCCAACGCTTCTTGAAACTGATCGAGGAACCGTTCTTGATCCGCATCGCTGAAGTGATACGGGTCCATCATCGCGGCCACGGTCAGGCGTTGGCGGAAAATGCTCACCCCGAGGCCCGCTCGCGTGCCTGGCCGCAGTGGCGGCGCGCCGTACAACGCTTCCAACCGCAAGCCGCCCGCCACAACGCAGTCGCCATCCAGCCGATAGCTTTTGCGGGTCCGGCGGCTGACGTCGCCCAAATTGCTCAGGACGGCCGTCGCCCAACTGCCCCGCCGTCCCATGGTACGCCGCATAAGCCATGGCCAGCGCGCCGCCAGCCCAAGGCTCACCAAAAACCGCCGCGATAAATTGTGTCGCGCAATCGCCGCCGTCTCCCGGCGAACGCTCGCGAGCAACTCGGATGGAATGAACGCCGTGTGAACGGCGCGGTCGAGCATCGCGTAGCTCACCACATTCGCCGCCGACAAATCGCGATCTTCGCCGACCCGCTGATTGGTCGGCATCATGACCCGGATCGGCCGAGTTTCCCGACCGTTCGAATGACACGTGTTCCAGTCGCGCGCGGCCATCATCAACGCGGCGATCAAAAAATCGTTTAAGGTTGCTCCACAAGCTTCCACCCCGCGCCGCAGCGCCGCCAGTTGCTCCGCGTCCCAGTGACGAACTCGCAACACGGCCTTCGGCGATAACTCGGAAGATGCGCCCAACCGCCCCGGGGTTGCGGCGTCACCGGTGGCTGACAGTTCCGCCGGTTTGGTCCGTACGACCCGCAGTGCCTGCCCCATGTGGGACCACACCCCGCGCATGCGACGCCAAAACGGCACCTTCTCCGGAGGACTCGCGCGCCGCGTCCGCAGCCTTGCCCGCTGTGCGAACGCCTGATTGTCCAACGCGGCCACTTGGGCGCGCCAATCGCGTCCATGTACCAACGCGTCGTAAATCAACAGCCATTCGCCGATCGCCGCCGCGGCTCCGATGCCATCGCAACAACAATGGTGGAAGTGCCAAACCATGCGCCAGCGATCCGCGTCCCGCCAAAATTCGACGCGCACGCCGGACTCGACGCGCAGATCAAAGCCGCGCTGCGCGATGGTTCGTCCCTCGCGATACTCGATCGCGTTCGTGCCGCTGGCGCCAGCGGGCGGTTCGACCCAATGGGGCCGCCCATTGAGCTCGGCAACCCGCGCCCGGAACAGCGGATGCCGTTCGCACACCGCTTCGAGCGCCGCTTGAGCCGATGTTCGATCCACGTCGCCCGTCGCTTCGCCAACGATGGGAAACGCCATCGGATAGTCGGCATGGTCATCGATCCACATCAACTGCTCGAACGGCGCGAGTGGACAGGGAAAGTGGCTCATGCACGGCTCGCGAACAGGACGATGGGAAGGGCTGCGGTGCTCCAAGATAACGTCGCGTGGCTACGAGGGCGTCGATCGTGTGGCCACGAACGGCGAACCACCAGCCTCACCGACTTTTAGACATGCAGGGCCGCGCCGCCGTCGACCGTCAGCGTTTCGCCCTGAACGAGATCGCTGAGGCGGCTCGCCAGGAACAGCACGGCGTCGGCGACATCGGCCGCCTCCAGCACGCGGTCGCCGACCAAGCTGCGCCGCTGCCGGCCGGCGAACATCGCGTCCGCCCCTGGCAGCCGCCGCGTGGAATCGGTTTCGACCAAGCCGGCTTTGACGACATTAAAGTTGATTCCGCGTCCGCCGAGCTCCAGCGCGAGGTGCCGCATCAGCGCTTCGAGCGCCGCTTTGGTCGCGCCGATCGTTCCATACATTGGCAATGCCAAATGCGATCCGTGGCTGGAGAGCCCAATCACCTTGGTGCGTTCCGGCCGATCCGCCAGCAAATCGATCGCGGCTTGTACCAAATACAAAACGGGACGCGTATTGGTGTTCATCGCCGCCGCGAAATTCGCGTCGGTGGTGGACAGCAACGGCCGAAAACCGCCCGTCGCCGCGTTGCTTACAACGATGTCCAGGCGTCCGAATTCGCGTCGGACGAAATCGACCAACGAGTCGACATCGTCGCGTTCGGTCACGTCGGCCTTGATCACCGCGACGTCGCGGCCGAGCGCTTTCAATTCGTCGCCCAATTCCATCGCCGCCGCCCGTGACGTGACGTAGTTCACGACAATGTTCGCGCCCGCTTCGGCCAGCCGCCGCGCGCAGGCTCGGCCGATTCCCCGCGAGCCGCCCGTCACCAGCGCCACTTTATCCGTCAAATCGATCATGGTGGGAACTCCTGGGAAAACGCCACGGCCCGCAGACCTTCGGGGGTACGGCGCCAACAAATCGCGGCAGTCCGGGAACCGGCTCTCGCGAAAGCGTCGCTGGCGATCCGCGCCTCGCCTTCCGACATCGATCGCATGTCGATCTCGATGGAACGGGGGTCGAATGGCTGGGGCGACACAATCGCCTTGTAGCAAGCCTCCTTCGCGGACCAAACTCGGAGCATGTCGAGCGGATCGGTGTTTCGGCCCACCAACGCCCGCTCGCATGGCGTGAACCACGCGGCAGCCAGCGCATCCCAGCGTCCCGCGCCATCCACGACGTCGATGCCGACTCGAATCCGCGGCCGAATGGCGGCGGTGGCAAAAACCTGTTGGTCGGAATGCGCGATCGAGACCGCGAAGGCGCTAGCCACTCCGGCGATGTAAACCGTGGGACGCGTCGAGCGGCCCCGCGCATTGACCGACTGCACTGTGATGTCGAGCGGTTCGAGTTCGCGACCGATTCCCGGTTGCAGTCCCAGCGACGCGAGACGCAGGACGAGGCGTTTCACACACCAGCGTCCACCTAGCCAATCGTCTCGCCGCCGCTCGTTGGGCAGGCCGCGAACCCAATCGAGCTCGACGGGGCTCAGCCAACTGGCCGGCGTTTCGCGGGCCAATTCGGAAACCATCTGCTCCCGCGGTCCGCCATATTCGATCGTCGACTCGAGGCCGATCATGCGCGCCTCGTCAAATTGGCGATATGGTGATTCTCGGCGATCAAGAGGCAGCGTCCGGCCGCATCGACAAGGTGGAAGTCGTACCACGATCCGGTCGCATTCTGTTCCCGGAGCGTGAAGCGGCAGCGGCACGCTTCGCCCTCGGCCGGCAAGCCGAACAGTCGCAGCCGCTCGATGCCACGAGGCAAACCGTAGCGGCCTTCAAGCATGATGAACGCGTAAGTGCCGCACGCCACGAAGCAGCCGTCGAGCAACGCGCTGGGCGTGAGCCAGCAGTTCCCGCCACGGCCGCCCGCTAACTCCAACGGATTGCGGGCCGCCAGTCGCGCGCGGCCGCCATCCCGCTGCATCGCCAGTTCCTTCAAAGTCCGCAAACTCTCGCCATGAAAAACAGCCGCGTATCCGCGGTCCGCGTAGGGGAAGGGGTTCCAGCGATAATTCGGTTCGTCCACCGACAACCGAGGAGCCTCGGCCGCCGTGGGCAGAAACTCGGCGATGCCACGCACCAGCACGGCGCGCGAATCGCCGCCGAGCACGCCCGGTCCGGTCAATTCGCATTCCCAGCCGTCGACGGTCCGCTGCACCGCCGCTTCCACCGCGATCGGCGCATTCGTGGGGAACGGCTGCCCCTGAAGGAACTCGAGATTCCGAAAACCAGCGAATGTCAAACCGGGCGCCAACAGACTGGCCGCCTCCGCCAGAATCTCCACCGAGGCGACCGCCGGCAAAAACGGCTTGTGATGCACCAGATGATCGCGCAGAAACGGATCGGCTTCCGGCCGCAGCAGAGACCGCGCCGTCAACTTGGCGTCGCTGACGTCGAGAATCGATTCAATCAGCGGAAAACACGTTACATTCCCGGCGGTCGCCGACACGACGGTCGAACGGGGACGATGGGCAAGCAAGCTTACAAGCGCCACCTCCGCGCCTGCGGCGACTTCCCGAAGGTACTCGTCGGAGTTCTTGGCGAACGCTTCTCGCAGTGGCTGTGGCAGGGCGAGTTTCGCGCGGGCCGCATCATCCCACTGGTCGGCCGCCAAGCGAACGAACTCGACGATCTCCGCGCGGTGACGAAGTCCGAATTCGCGGCCGGGATGCGACGCCGATTCGCGCCGGTCGGACGGCGACGTGGGCTGAACGGAGGCGGCCTCCGTCGCGTTCGAAGAGGATGGGGCAGTATTCATGGCATTCTCCGTGGACGCGGCATGATGGGCAGCGCGGCCTTCGCGATCGATGAATGCCACTTCGGTATGGCGGCCGCCTGCCTGCAATTCGTCCAAGAGGTGCTCGACGCCCTCGGACGGCGGCATGAAACGGACCTTCATCGCCTGCAACGCGAACTTGCTCTCCGGGCGGGCCGCCATGCCGATCTCATCCCACGCGGGCCAGTCGAGGCAGACGGCGCGGCATTGCGGATGCCGGTCGGCGAACTGTTTGACGAGCTTGCATAGCAGGTCGTTCGCCATCGAGTAGTCGGTTTGGCCAAAACCGCCGAACCGACCACTGACGGAGGAAAACGCGACGAAGTAGCGGGGCGGATCGTCATCTAAAAGACGCATGAGATGCGCCGCGCCGCCCGCCTTCACCGACAGCGTCTTGCGGGCATTGTCCAAGCGTTTTTTCGGAAAGCTCGCGGCGATTTCCAGGCCCGCGCCATGCAAAACGCCGTCAATGTGGCCATCCCGGCCGCGAATGGTTGCCAGTAGACGTTCCAAACTGGCGCCGTCCGCAACGTCGCAAGTGTGATACTCCGCCATGACGCCCGCTCGGGTGAACTCCGCCAGCGAATGATCGAGTTCCAGTTGCCGTGAGACTTCCTCCCAGGCGTCGGTGGGCGATTGGCCGCGTTGGCGGGCGCGAGTCGCCACTTCGCCGCGGAGCGATTTCCATTGGTCCCGCGGCAGCCCGCGCCATTGCGGTTCGAGCGGCGTTTGGCGGCTCGAACCCACGAGATGCAGTTTGCCTTGAAAGCGTTTCCCCAACTCCCGGGCCGCCAGCGCGGTGACTCCGCGAGCGCCGCCCGTCACGAGCCACACGGAACCGTTGGGCAGCGGCTCGAAGGGCAGCGAGGACGCCGGTTCGAACCGTCCGCGGACCACGCTTCGACGGCCCCGCGAATCGTAGCCAACTTCGATATCGTCCTGGGAATATGCCAATTCGGCGATCACCGCGTCGGCGAGTCGTTGGGGATGGTAGTCGCTCGGAAAGTCGACGACACGGGCGTGTATCCTGCCTTGCGACTCCGCCCGGATCGCCTTTACCAAGCCCGCGATCCCGCCGCTTTCCGCCGCCGCGATCGGCGTCTGGAATCCCAATCCGCCTCCCATCGCGGTCACGGCGAGCAGGGTTGGACGGCGCGACAGGGATGGATCGCTGGCTACAGCCCCGGCTGAATCTCCGGCCGAAGCCCCAGCTGGATTCACTGGCGTGCTCAGCGCCAGTTCGAACCACTTT
>JBIKVL010000953.1:0-2560 GCA_044356875.1 Pirellulaceae bacterium
CTGGTTTTCGCACTTGATACGATGAATATTCGAAAACACCACATGAAACATTAACCGCCCCTCTGTTTGGGTGGCGACAGCGATCATTGGCGCGTATAGCTCCCCATATAAGTGACTCAAAAAGTCCAAGAGTTTATGTCGCGACCGTCACACGCGTGTTGAACCGGAAGACCTATGTCTCCCACCTCCTGCGTCACACCTACCGCGAGGGGGAAAGGTGATCGAGCGATTTAAGCTCGGAAAGATCGCGTTCATTGGCAACCGGGGAATGATTACCAGATCTAGAATCAAGGATCAACTCAAGGATGCCGACGGATTGGATCACAGCTCTATGCAGCGTCGATTTCCGAGTGCTCGCGGACGAAGGCACCGTAGACAATAGCGTGTTCGACGCTTGCGACCATATCGACACTTTGTCAGCCGATCAAACCATTGGCGGGTATAGAGGATCGTTTCATGTGGAGCGAGCCTTCCACTCGATGAAGACAAAGCAAATTGAGCTTCGGCCAATACCACTTTAAAGACGATCGTATCCGGGCACATGTCTTGCTGTGTATGCTCGCGTACTATGTTGAGTGGCACATGAGAAGGTGTCTCCGCCCAATTCCGTTCGAGGATCATGAGGCAGTGGCCGCCACCGCCAAACGCCAATCGATCGTTGCCAGGGCGCAGCGTTCGGATGCGGCAGTGACGAAAGACCGAACGCGGACAACGGAAGATGGCCGGCCCGTCCAGAGCTTTCGAAGCCTTCCCAAAGATCTAGGCACCATTTGCCGTAACACGATTCCGATTCGCGATGTGCCGGAAGGGCGATTCAACGAGGTCACCCAGCCACCGGAGCTGCAAAGGAAAGCGTTCGCGCTGCTAGGCATCGAATTGATCGCCTAGCAAGCTCGAAGACAGAAGCCCAGATTTCAAATTTGCCGAAAACTCGCGTTTCCCGCGTGGAATACGCGAGTTGTTTTCATTTTTAAGCCGAAAAAGTTCGGGCCAATGAACCGGCAGCTGGCGCTGGGCCGGCTAATGAACCGACGGATGGCGCTGAGCCGGCCAAATCGTTTCAATCGGTTGGGCTACTTTCCAGGCTGGCGGGCCATTTCCTCCGCGGCTGCATCCATTTGGGCTTGTTCGACCTTCTGGATCTGCTCGGTGCTGGCCGACATCGGGACAGTATTCGAACCGCTGTCACAACCGCCCAGCGTCAGCGACGAAACCGCCGCCATCAAGCATAGGCCCGCGGAAATGCGGCGCGAGGAAGCAGTGAACCATCCGCGAATAATCGATTTTAGACGCATAAGAGCTCTCTCAAAGTTGACCGTCGATAATGAAACACATAACTGATTCTCGGCGGAACGATCGCAATGCGGCGTCATCGACAGTCTTCGACGCCGCATGCGACCTCTTTACTCCACCGAAAGACGATTGGCGAATGCCGCGACGGGGCATTAGCGATTGTCGATTCCAGTGAGCGGGATACCGTCCGAGATCGTGCAGAAATTCTGCCACATGGCCGCGTCAACCGTGTACGATACAAAGCCAACCGATCCATCGACGCGTACAGTGTTGACTCCGCCAGGATGCGAACCGCCAAATCGGTCCGACCAGAAAGTGGGTTGAGTTCGGTCGGGATGCATCTTGTCGGGTTGCGGCGTTTGGTAGCCAAACCGAACGACATCTTGGTCCCAACCGGCGTTGTTCCAGATTTCATTATCGCCGCCCGCGATGCCCCAAGTCGTCTGATGAACCTGTTTTTCCGAGGCGAGCAGCGTTTGCGAGGTGCCGTCCATCACGTCGGCGAGACGCCGGAACTGGTCGGGAGGCGTGCCAGCGGGACGCGTGAGCGACCGCCACTGACGCATGAAGATTCCATCGCTGCCGAGGTTCCCCGAGACGCGACCGCCGTTGCCAGCGTAGTCGCAACGCGCCGCGCCGTTGTAAAGCCCAGGGGCGCGCCGCGACGGGCAGTAATATCCTTTGGTGATCGCCAAAGACACAAGACTGTCCGTCGGCAGATCGTAGACCGTCTGTTGCTCGATGAAAGGCGTGATATGGAAAGCCCAGCTCCAACCAGCCCGTTCGGTGGCATTGCAACAGGATTGGGTGGGGCCATCGGACCCGCCGTGCGGCAGGTAGCCATAGACGTCGTGGAAGTTATGGCAAGCCAACCCAATTTGTTTGAGATTGTTGACGCACTGCATTCGCCGGGCCGCCTCGCGGGCCGCTTGCACCGCGGGCAACAAAAGCGCGACCAGCACGCCAATAATCGCAATCACGACCAACAGTTCCACCAGCGTGAAACCCCGACGCATAGAATTGGAACGCATCAGCTCCTCCGGCCAAGCTTGACTTGTGCGCGAACAATAGGAACGCTTGAAAAACGCTGTCGCCAGCGTGACGTTCGGATGGGCCTTCCGCGAATCGGATGGCCTCGCGTCACGGGTCGTAAAGGTAAGGAGGAGGCGCCCGTCTTCAACCGCAAATCGATCGCCCCAGACGAACTTCTTCGAATCTCCGCGCATCCTTCAAGAAAGGCGATCTACGATCGCCAAGCCGCGCTAAA
>JBIKVL010000082.1:0-9352 GCA_044356875.1 Pirellulaceae bacterium
CCGAGTTCGACTCGGCGGCAGTCTTCGACTCGGCGATGGTGTTCGTGGCCAGCTTCCAAAAGCGGCACTCGCCTTTGCCGATGTCGCCGCCGACCAGCGTTAGATAACCAGCCGGTTGGAAGAGCGCGGCATAATAAAAGCCCTTTAGTGGCGACGAGTACTTTCGGAGCGGCACGCCCGTTTCGGCGTCGAATTCGATCGCGCATGCGGGGCCCGAGTAATCGTTTTCGCCGCAGGCGACAACGGTTCGTCCGTCGGGGGAGGCGGTCAAGGACCGGATACCGCCCCATTCGATGTCCTCCACACGGCGGTAGGCGGACAACGCGGGCACTTCGACGTTGAGCAGTTCACGGGTCGCGTCGATTTCCCACCGTTTCCAGCGCGGCTTGCGCGGCTGGCGGTCGGCGCTGAACAGGTGTTTGCCATCAGGATGGTAGGCGAGCCCGTAGACAGGGTGTTCAAGTCCAGCGATCTCGCCCGTGCGTTGGCCGTCGCCACACCGCCATAAGCGGATCGTCCCATCGCGGTCGCCCGTCGCGAAATGGTCGCCTTCGGCATCTACCGCCAGCGAGAGGATCGACGACGCGTGGGCGGCGACACGCCAGCGCGGCTCGGGGCGTTCGCCATGGCAATCCCAGGCGATCACGACGCCCGTTTGGTCGGCAGTGAGCACAAGGTCCGCGCGGGCCCGCGCGGCGAGCGTGATCCAGCTCTCGTGGCCCGATAGCTGGAAAGACTCGCCCGACGCCAAATCCCAGCCCGCGAGTTGCCGGTCGCGACCGCCCGCGAGCGCGAACCGGCCCGCTGGGTCGAATTCGCAGCACAGCAGCGGCGACGAATGTTTGAATTCCGAGACGACACGGTGCTTCGCGGGATCGATGGCCATGGTGGATTTCGCAGACTCATTTGTCGCGTGTTGAGGAACCACGGATCACACAGATGTTCACGGATAAGGACCAACGACGACGAACGGACAAACCCACATCATCAACGGTCAACTTCCGTGGCTTTCGGTATTCATCCGTGGCTAAGAAAGCACTTCGGCAATCGGTCGAGCGGCGGGGTCGGCGACCGGATTGGTCTGGCCGCCCACTTGGTACATCTGGCTCGAGTCGATGCCGAGCGCTCGCAGGTAGGTGTGGAAGAGGTCGCCGAGCTTGACTTGACCGCTTTTGACCTCGGTGCCCTCGTCGTTCGTCGCGCCATGGACGACACCCGCTTTGACGCCGCAGCCAGCCATCGCCATGCTCCACGCGCGTCCCCAGTGATCGCGGCCGCCGAGGTTGTTGATCTGCGGCGTGCGGCCCATTTCGCCCACAGCGACCACGAGCGTGTGTTCCAACAATCCGCGTTCCTGGAGATCGTCGAGCAGCGCGATGAATGTGCGGTCAAATTCCGCGCAGCGGATTTGATGCCAGTAAAAATTGTCCTGATGGGCGTCCCAATCGAAATGCACGACCCGCACGCAACTGACGCCCGCCTCGATCAGCCGCCGGGCCAGCAGGCAATGCTGGCCAAATTCGTGGCGGCCGTAACGCTCGTGGGCCGCATCCGGTTCCTGTTCCAACGCGAACAATTCGGAGCGGCGCATGAGCGCGCGAGCCCGCTCGAACGAGGTGTCATGGCCGTTGATCGGGGCGGTGTCGCGACCGCGGCGAAAACGCACGTCGGCGGCTTGCCGAGCCCGCTCGGCGGCCGCCATGGCCGCGGGCGAAACGGCTGCAGGCGAAGCCAAATTGGCGGGCGGCCGATTGTTCACGATCTTGACCGCCTCGTACCGCGCCCCGAGGAAACCGGCATCGCCCACATCGGTGTAGGCCTTCGGCGCGTCCCGCCGAATGCTGACGTATCCGGGAAGAATGTCATCCGGCCGTTCCAACAACTTGGCCACGGCGGAACCGATCACGGGATAGCCGGTCGCGACCCGCCCCGACTGCAACGCGTAGTGTCCCTGAAAATGGTCGCCGATCCCCGAGTTCACGCCGCGCAGCACCGTGAGGCGATGGAGATTGCGGGCACAGTGGGGAAGCAGTTCTCCGATGTGCGTGCCGGGCAGAGAGGTGGCGATCGCTCGATAGGGGCCACCCGTCTTCACGCCCGGTTTGGGATCCCAAGTCTCCAGTTGGCTCGCGCCGCCCGATTGAAACAACAAGAGCAATTGGCGCCGTTTGCCGCTCGGCGCGGCCACCGCGGAAGACCCAGCGCCCGTGATCGCCGCCACGCCAGCCGCTCCGGCGGCGCCCGCCGCGCTGGCGATGAGCCGGCGCCGCGTCCAGAAGTCGCGTTCCTGATCTTTCGATTCGCTCGTCGACATACGGGGTTTTCCTTCGCTTCATGCGGCTCGCGGGCCACCTAATGATTCAAACGAAACTCGGCCGACAACATCAGTCCCCAAACCAAACCCTGCAAGGCGTCACGTCGGCTCGCAGCGAGCGCCGTTGGCGTGGGTGACACGTTTGTTGAGGTTGGCGCAGTCGGGATCGCGGCGAGCGTCTCGGCAACCAATGCCTGTTCTTCGACCGATGGGTGGCGGCCAAGAACACTGAGATACAGTTCGTCGGCCAGTGCGGACGCCGAGTCGATTTTTTCCAGCCGCCCCGCGAGGCTCGTCGCGTTCCCTTGAGCCAGACCGTGAATCGCCGGATTGTTGAGCAAAAACAGGGCGTGGTCGACCGCCGGTTGGAACTCGCCATCCGCCTGTCCGGGCAGCGGCGCGAACACGCCGATGATGGCTTTCGCCTGACGCTCGAGCGGTTCCAACCGTTTCGCGCGCTGACGCCATAAGGGCAAGTCCGCAGCCGCCGGCACTTGGTTCGCCCCGTTCGGCTCATGCGGTTCCAGGCGACCCGCCGCCCGCAGCAGCGACCACGCGTATTGCTCGGGGGAAAGCCCGCGCAGCGCGGCGACAGCGAACGCGTCCGGCGCTGGCGTGCCCAGTATGGACGGCGTTGAATCAGATGGCGTTGGCTCGGACGGCTTCGACTCGGATAGCTTTTGCTCCGACCAAACGCTCGACCGCTGATAGGTTTCGCTCAGCGCGATCTCGCGGAGCAGTGCCTGCATGTCGAACTGTTGGGCAATGAGGAATTGCTCCAATTCGGCGAGCAGTTCGGGATGAGAGGGGCGGTTCGCGGCATGGGTGAGGTCCAGCGGATGGATCAGCCCGCGCCCCAGCATCAGGGCCCACAGTCGATTGGCGATGTTACGCGCGAATCCCGCCGTTTCGGGCTTCGGCAGACGCTCGGCGAGCGTCAGTCGGCGGCTGTAGGCGGGAACGCCACGCGTCTTGGGGCCTGGGGCAACGACATAAAGCTTGTCCTTCTCGGCGGGCGGATCGGGAATCATCTCGCCACCTGGCAATCGCGGCTGAGTTTCACCGCCTTTCGCGGTGAACACGCTGGTGAAAGTCGCTTGCCCCTGCGCGGTTTCGCCAATCAACGAGACGTTCTTTTCCATATCGCGGAACGACACCATCCGCTGAAGAAAAGCGTAGATGCCGTAGTAGTCGGCCTGCCGATAGTCCTCGAACCGCGGATCGTCGTGGCACTGCGCGCACTGCAGGTCGATTCCCAAAAACAGCCGTCCGACATCGCGCGTCAACTGATGCGGCGCGACATCGCGGACCAGGAAGAATTTGGCCCCAGCCGCGTTCGGGCCCTCCGTGCCGTCGCTCGACAATAGGTCGCGAACCATCCTGTCCCACGGCCGATTCTCCGCGAACGCGGCCGCCAGATAAGCTTGCCACGCCGGCGCGGCGACATCGTACGACGCGATCGTCGCCACACGCCGCTCGGTGAGCAACGCATCGAAGGCCCGCGCCATGTGCAGCGCGTAATCGGGGCTCGCCAGCAGTTCGTCCACCAGCTTGACGCGTTTCTCCGGATCGGCGTCTTCCAGAAAACGCCGCACCCTGTCAGCGGTCGGGATGAGGCCGTTCAAGTCGAGCGACACGCGCCGCAGGAATTCGGCGTCGTCGCTACGCGGCGCCGCCTTCACACCACGCGTTTCAAGTCCCCGTTCGATCCAATGGTCGATCCGTTGGCGCAGCGGAACTTTCGCGATCGATGATTCATCGGCGGACGCAGCTCGCAAGCAAATTGAACCAACCGGACGCCCGCTTGGCAGCCATATTTCATACGGATTCGGAGGCGCCAAGACGGTCAGCGCCGCCATCCAGGCGACTATCCCGATCGTGATGTGCGCCCGTCGGGCGCCATGCCAGCGGCGTGTCCAACTTTGTGCTGAACGCGTACTCGCCGTAGTTCCGCCATAAGTATGGTGACGAGCGAAGGCACTCGATGGCGAACGGGCATCACGAATCATGCGAGCAACCCTTCGATCACGTGGCCGTGGACGTCGGTGAGTCGGCGGTCGATCCCATTGTTCCGCCAAGTCAGCCGCGTGTGGTCGATCCCAAGCAGCCGGAGGATTGTGGCATGGATGTCGTAGACCTGCGTGGGATGATCGCGGTCGAGCGGTTTGTAGCCCCATTGGTCGCTCTCGCCGACCGTGACGCCGCCCTTGATTCCGCCGCCACAGAGCCAATTGGTGAACACGTAGGGGTTGTGGTCGCGACCTTTGCCGCCCTGCGACGAGGGCATACGGCCGAACTCGGTAGTCCAGAGGATCAACGTGTCGTCGAGCATGCCGCGCTGCTTGAGATCCTGGATCAACGCGGCGGCCCCGTTGGCCATACCGAGCGCCAAGGGGCCATGGTCCCGGTGGATGTCCTCGTGGGAATCCCAGTTGCGTCGCGGAAACCCATTGTCGTTGCCGCTCCATATCTGCACGAACCGCACGCCACGTTCCAACAAGCGACGGGCGGCGAGGCATTTCCGAGAGAAATAAACGGTCTCCTCGGCCGCGTTGATCTCCTTGGGCCACGATGCGGGCACGTTGTCCAATCCGTAGAGCCGCAACACGTGGCCGGGCTCGTCCTTGAGATTCAACGCCTCGGGGGCCGCCAATTGCATCCGCGCCGCCAGTTCATAGCCGCGAATGCGGGCTTCCAGCCGCTGATCGCCGGGCCGTTCAGCCGCGTGCTGACGATTGAGCCGTTCCATCAACCGCTGCGCGGAAGGCTCGCCTTCCCGCCGCACATAGCTGCCGACACGGTGCGGGAAGAGATCCGCGATCGGCGTGTCGGTCCCCGGATAGATCATGGTGCCGGCATGTTGCGAAGGCAGGAAGGCGGAATCCCAGTTCTTCACGCCGTTCGACGCGAACCCGCGGTGGTCGGGCAACACCACGAACGTCGGGAGATTCTCGTTCAGCGACCCCAGGCCGTAACTGACCCAGCACCCCATGCCCGGAAAGCCCGGCAGGAGAAAACCAGTCGTTTGCAGGAACGTGGCTTGGGAATGCACGCCCGACTTGCCAACCATGTTGTGAACGAAAGCGAGATCGTCCGCGACCTCGCCCAGCGGCGCGACGACCTCGCTGAGCATCTTGCCACAATTGCCATAGGGCTGGAACTTCCAAAATGGCTGCAACCACGGTCCCAGCCCGTTTTGGAACGCCTCGACTGGCTCGCCAAAGTCGCTCGCCTTGCCATGGTGCTGGATCAGCGCCGGCTTGTAATCGAACAGATCGAGATGGCTCGCCGCGCCCGCCATGAACAACTGCACGACCCGCTTCGCCTTCGGCGCGTAAGCAAGCGCCGGATGACGCTCGGACGCGCCCAGTTCCCGATCCTGGGCCAGGAGCGCGGCGAGCGCCAAGCCGCCCAGCCCACCGCCCGCTTCGAAGAGAAACTCGCGACGCGAAACTGCCGACGGCCGCTGGCGCGTCGTCACTGGTCCGTGCGAACTTGGGAAATCAAACATGGCAACACCGCATTCAATCGACAAAGGCGAACTCATTCAAATTGATCAAGACGCGGCAGACGTTGGCCAGCCCCTCGGAGCGAAGGAACTCGGCGAGCGCTTCGCGTTCGTCGGCGGACGGCGACCGTCCGAGGGCGAGCCGCACGGCGTGGTCGACTTGGGCCGTGGGCTCGTCTCCCGACTCCCGCCGCACTCGATCCGCGAAATGCGCGGCCTGCGCGACCATGAAACCATTGTTCAACAGCGCCAGCGCCTGGATCGCCGAAACGCTTTCATTGCGACGCTCGACCCGCATCGAAGGATCGGCGCAGTCGAGCGACATCATGAACGGTTGGGTTTGCGATCGGACCAAAAAGCGATAAACGGACCGACGCCAAGTGGACGGGTCGTTCGGGTCGGCGAGATGGTATTCGTAGTGCGGCGAATGTTCTGGATGCACGACGACAAAGTCCTGGTAACCGGGCCCGCCCATCCGCAGGTCGAGCTTTCCGCTGACCGCCAACACGGCATCGCGCACCGCTTCGGCTTCCAGCTTACGGCGCTGCTGCCGCCACAGCAGGCGATTGTCCGAGTCGATCGCTTTGGCCCGCGCGGCGCGGTCCGGCGGCCCGTCGCCGCTGGACTGACGGTAGGTCGCGCTTAGCACGATCGCCTTGTGCAACTGCTTGAGCGAACCGCCGTCGTCGCGGAATTCGCACGCCAACCAATCGAGCAGTTCGGGATGAGTCGGCGCGGCGCCCATGCGGCCGAAGTCGTTGCTGGTCTCGACCAAGCCGCGGCCAAAATGGTACTGCCATACTCGGTTGACGATGCTCCGCCACGTCAATGGGTTTTCGGGGGATACCAGCCACCGCGCGAGCGCCGCGCGACGCTCGCCTTCCGTGTGCTCGGGCGCCAGTTCGAACCGCCCCTTGAGCATTGGCAAAGCGGCGATCGCGCCGGCCGACACTTCTCGGCCGCGCTGAGTCACATTGCCACGTTGCAAGATCGCGATCGAACGCGGCTTGCCGCCGCTCGCCCCGGTCCCGAGAAACGCTCCACTGCCGTTATGAATCGTGCCGGCGTAGACGTGGTTTGCCGCGGGTAGTTTCTTGATCTCACTTTCAATGTCCGACAGTTCCCGCCGAACCGATTCCAGCGCGGTGATCGAACCCGCATCCCAAGTTCGTCGTAACAAGGCGTCGCGTTCGGCGATCAGCTTCTCGGCGGGAGTCGTCTCGGGCGCGGATGGTGCGTGGCCATCCACCAAATTGCTCTTGCCCCAGCGCGGTCCGGCCTCGATGGAATCGAGCGATGCGACGGCGACGCGACGCGCTCGATTCCGTCCGTCGAGATCGATCGCCTCGAGCTCGGCGAGGGCGAAGATGTAATCGTTGGAACGCGGGGCGAGCTTCACGGCGGTGACTCGAACGTAGCGGCCGCGGCGCCCCGCCGCGTCCCACCGCTGCGGCGTCACGCCCGGATTGCCTTGGTCCACGTCGTCGCGGGCGGCGATGACGGTTGTGGTCGAACCGGCAGGAAACTGGGGATCGTCGCTTAACTCGACGCGGTAGCGAACGGGAAAACCAAACCCGGCGCCGATGTTGTTGAAGTCGTCATAGCACGGTCGCAAAACAATCGCTGACAAGGCGGTCGAATTCCCCAGATCGACTTGAACCCATTTGACCTGGTCCTGCCGGGCCGCGATCCCGCTGTGATAGCCAAACTCGACGGTCGGGTTGCCCGGTTTCGCCGCGACGCGGGTCGCGGCGATGCGGCGTTCGAGTTCCGCGAGGGCCGGACCGCCCGCCTTGAGCGCCGCGGCTTCCAGGGCGTCGCGACGCGATTCAACGGCCCGTTTGCGAGCCGTAAGCTCAGCCTGCCGTTTGCCAGCCTCCGGGTCGGTCCAGTACTTACGGTCCGCCCGGTCCAACGCCGCGAAAACGGCCTGCAGCGAATAGTAGTCCTCCTGCGTGAACGGATCGAATTTGTGGTTGTGGCACTGGGCACAGTGGATCGTCACGCTGCAAAACGTCCCGATCGTGTTCGCTACCATGTCGTCGCGATCGAGATGACGGGCGATCTTGCCGTCGGTCTTCGATTCGGGAACCTCGGCATGCCCGATGAAGTCCCAAGGTCCTGCGGCGATGAAGCCCATCGCCTCGATGCCGTCCCGAGTTCCCGGATACAGCGTGTCGCCGGCGACTTGCTCCTCGACAAATCGAGCGTATGGCTTGTCCTCGTTCAAAGCCCGAATCACATAGTCGCGATAAGGCCAAGCGTTTGGCCGCGGCTTGTCCTTGTCGTAGCCATGCGTGTCGCCGTAATGGACCACATCGAGCCAATGTCGAGCCCACCGTTCGCCGTAACGCGGCGATCCCAAGAATTCGTCCACAAGCAGTTCGTAGGCGTCGGCACGGGGATCCGCCACGAATCGCTCGATCGATTCGGCGGACGGCGGCAATCCGACGAGATCGAACGACAGCCGACGAATCAAGGTCCGGCGGTCCGCCTCCGGCGATAGATCCAATCCATGCGTGTGGAGCTTGGCGCGGATGTAAACGTCGATGACGGATGGCCCGACGCGGGTGGCCAGGGGCGGCTGCAGTCGGACGAGCGGTTTCCAGGCCCAATGATCGAGCCGCGGATCGCGGTCGGCGGTCGCGGCGCCGACGTTTTCGGGCCACTCGGCGCCCTCGGCGATCCACTGGCGTAGTCGAGCGATTTCCGCGGCGGAGAGCGGCTCGCCCTTGGGCGGCATGCGGTTGGCCTTCGTCTCGCTGGCGACCCGTCGCAGCAGTTCCCCTTGCTGTGGCTGGCGGGGAACGATCGCCGCTCCAGTGTCGCCGCCACGCAGCGCATGCTCGCGGCGGTCGAGCCGCAGGCCGCCTTCCTGCATCGACGGTCCATGGCACTCGACGCAACGCGCTTTCAGCAGCGGGGCGATGTCGCGGCCATAGTTCACCGCGGATGCTTTAGAGTCGGCGGCGTTGGCGGTCGCGGTTGGGGTGGCGTTGGCGGCAGAGGCTTTGGCGGCAGGGGCGTTGGCGGCAGGGGCGTTGGCGGCAGCGGTGGCAGCAGCGTTTGCGGCCGCGGCGGTGGCTGGCGAAGTCTGAGTGGGCTCGTCGGCGTCACTGACGCCCGACATGACGTTGGAGCAGAAGGAACAGAAGACGGCGAGAATCCCCAGGCACAGTTGAGCGGCAAAGACCCGCCACGGCCGCGGTAGATCGGCGTCGAACCTGTTTCTGTCGTCGCCGTTGGCCACGGACTTCGAGATGCTGGGCCATCGCGTCATGAGGGTCCCTCGTTTGAACTTGGCGTCGCCATAGGTAGGCAGCTTGTGAACGTAACGAACACGGCGACACCCCAGGAGTTTTCCAACCACACCCGCCAGCCGAGTCTTGCCTGCGGAAGGTATCTGTTGAAGTGTAGCGCAGGGTGGATCGACGTGCCACAGCGCATCCGAGCTTGAATGCTTGCGACAGAGCGGCCTGTCGGCTACTGTTTCGCGAGCGGCTGGAAAACGGCTGGAATCAGGCTTCAGG
>JBIKVL010000954.1:0-2558 GCA_044356875.1 Pirellulaceae bacterium
GTGGGCCAGGCAACACACCCTGGGAAAACGCGAGTTACCGAAAGACCTCCCTTTGGTTGGCTGAAGGCCAACCTCAACCCATTGTGTCGCCTAAAGAGGGCCCATTTTGCGGCAATTTGTTGAATCTCGCCAATCCCTCCCATTGGCGATGGTGAGGTTGGCTTTCAGCCAACCAATGGTGATGGATCGGTCAAGCATCCTAGGGCGTTGCCCTAGGCTACGTTGAGTTTGGCCTTCGGCCAAAGAATCGGCAACGATTGACCGACCGTGAAAACGTGCCGTGGCCCTGCGGACGATCGGGTTCCGACCGCCCCGCGAAACCACGACGCAACCTTCTATCCCGCATTGTTTACGGAATATTGAACGGTATTGGGCTTAGGCGCTGGTTGGTGTGACGCTCGTTGGCGTGACGCGCAGTGCCCGATGTCGCGAAATCTCGGATGAGGTGCGGCGATGGCGTATCTGTTCAACACCCCGGAAGACCAGCGGGGGATGCTCGAAGCGATCGGAGCTAGCTCGCTGGACGAATTGTTTGCGAGCATTCCCGACGCGATGCGGTTGCGCCGGCCGCTCGACTTGCCCGCCGCGTTGGGCGAACAGGAACTGACGCGAACCTTGCAGCGGATTGCGGGGAACAATCAGTCCACGCAACAGCTTGTCTGTTTTCTGGGGGCTGGGGCCTATGATCATTTCATCCCGGCGGTGGTCGACGCGATCGCGTCCCGTTCCGAGTTTTACACCTCGTACACGCCGTATCAGCCGGAGGTCAGCCAAGGCAATCTGCAGGTGACGTTCGAGTACCAAACGTTGGTTTGCCAACTTGCGGGGCTGGATGTCGCCAACGCCAGTCTCTACGACGGGGCGAGCGCGGCGGCGGAGGCCGTTTTGTTGTGCATGAGCGCGACGGAACGGCCCAAGCGGGTCGTTGCGGCGGCGTCTGTCCATCCGCAGTATCGCGAGGTGATTCGCACCTACTTCGCGAACCTGGGAGCCGAACTGGTCGTCGTCGACACGCCGACCGGTCGCGTTTCGCCCGCTGATTTAGCGCGGGCCGTGGATAGCGACACGGCGTGCGTGCTGTTGCAGCAACCGAATTTTTTTGGGGCGGTCGAGGACCTGGAAACGCTCGCCAAGGTCGCCCATGACGCCGGCGCGATGGTGGCGGTGTCGTTCGACCCGATCAGTGTTGGCTTGTTGAAGACTCCGGGCGACTGTGGGGCGGATGTGGCGGTGGCCGAGGGACAATCGCTCGGTTCGCCCCTGCAGTTTGGCGGTCCCTATCTCGGCCTGATGGCGTGCCGCGAACCGTTTGTGCGGCGGTTGCCAGGCCGCATTGCCGGCCAGACGGTGGACCGCGATGGTCGCCGCTGCTGGGTATTGACCCTGCAAACGCGGGAACAGCACATTCGGCGGGACAAGGCGACGAGCAACATTTGCACGAACGAGGGGCTCTTCGCCCTGCGGGCCGCTGTTTATTTGGCGACAGTTGGTCGGCAGGGACTGCGGGAGACAGCCGAGTTATGCGTGTGGAAGACGGCGTACGCCCGTGACCGGTTGGCGGGCAGCCAACGCTATGAGCTGCGGTTTCCGCAGCGGACATTCAAGGAGTTCCTGGTCCGCGATCGGCGGGGCGATGTCGCGGGGGTGCTCGACACGGCCCGCCGCCAGGGGATTCTGGCCGGAGTGCCGGTGGGCCGTTGGTATCCTGAATTGGCCGATTGCTTCTTGGTCGCGGTCACGGAGCAGCGGACCCGCGAGGAGATCGATCGCTGGTTCGAGGTGTTGGAGAACGCGTAATCAAGCGCTTTGCGGCCACTCTGCCCTGATGGCAGATTTCCTTTGACAACTCGCATCTCCCCGTAGTCGCGAAGCGACGACCGATGTTAGCCCAGCCTTTCAAGGCTGGGCCATCTTCTTCCTTCTTCCTTCCGCTTCCGCCGACTTCCTCTTCCTCAAGCACGACAGCCTGGGGTACGCCGGAAAGAATCTCATCGATCCCAAGGCCGTCGTCAGCGAGGGCGTCGTAGGCGTGCTCCGATACCCGCACGTCGCCCGCCGCGATCAGGTCAGCAAGTTTCCGCCACAAGGCGAACTTTCGTTTCCTGCCGGTTCAGGACACTGGCTCGAACGTCAGTGATCAGCGGGCGAAAATGGCGCGAGTGATCTTCATTTTAAAAACAAACGGAATGCCATTTTCGCTCCGTTGCATCGCTTGGTTCGTCAGGTTTCGGCGGTGGGTTCGTACTCGTACTCAGCATCGCGGTACTCGTACTCGTACTCGAGACGCTACTCGGATACTCCGTTGGTTCGTCGTATCAGTCGAGTGAGCATCGACACGATCCGTTTTAGATCGGTTTTGCCACGGCAATTCGAATCATCGTCAATCGCATCGCAAACCCGCAGAACATCATCAATTGCGGCACATTCAAGGGCCGACCCTCGAGCAATTTCAAAGAATCGCTTCTTGTCCTTGAGGCTTTGTTTGCCATTGCCTTCGGCAATGTTTAGCGGAATCGACTGGGCAGCACGCAGCCATTGATCCCGAGCTTGTCGATTAG
>JBIKVL010000956.1:0-2557 GCA_044356875.1 Pirellulaceae bacterium
ATCCGATTTTTTTCCAGTCGGCCTCCGGACGCGCGTCCATTCCTGGTTCGGGCTTTCGCGGACGGCGCAGGCTGGGGTACCATGTCGGCTACGGAAAGCCATGGCGGCCTTCGCAGTTGGCGTCTTGGGAGGAGCGTTTCGATGAAGTCACGGCAACGGTTTCTCGGGCGGCAGACAAGGCGGGTGGTGGGCTTGCTGATGGCCTGTCTCATCGCATGGATGGGGGGAACGAAAGCCATTCCCGCTCGCGCGGCCGAGCCTCCCGCCAACCAACTGGCATTCGAGGCCGCTTTTTCGGCCACCTCACCCGCATCCGACGACGATTGCCAACCCGGCAAAGCGAAGGGCGGAGCGAAGCCGCCGTTTCCCAATTCGCAGCCTGCCCCGGAATTTCCCCGAGACGCCGAGTGGCTGAATGTTTCCAAGCCGCTGCGGATCAAGGATCTGCGGGGCAAGTTCGTGCTGCTCGATTTTTGGACCTACTGCTGCATCAATTGCATCCACATCCTCCCCGAACTCAAGAAGCTCGAACGGGCCTATCCGAACGAGCTCGTGGTGATCGGCGTCCACTCGGCCAAGTTCGAAGGCGAGAAGGACAGCAAGAACATCGAGGAGGCGATTTTGCGGTACGAGATCGAGCATCCCGTGGTGAACGATTTCGACCACAAGATCTGGGACGCCTACAGCGTGAACAGTTGGCCGACAATCTGGTTGATCGATCCAGAAGGGAACGCGGTCGGCCAGAACAGCGGCGAATTCAAATTCGAGCTCGTCGACACCGTACTGCGGAAGGCGATTCCCTATTACCGCGAAAACAAAACGCTCGACGAAACACCGCTGAAATTCGACCTGTTATCCGAGCGGCAACAGCCGACACCGCTACGCTATCCGGGCAAAGTGATCGCCGACGCGGCCTCCGAGCGGCTGTTCATCGCGGATAGCAACCACAACCGGATCGTGATCTCCAAGTTCGACGGAACGGTGCTCGATACCATCGGTTCCGGCCAGATCGGACGCGCCAACGGCGATTACGCCTCCGCCAGCTTCGACCATCCCCAGGGGATGGCGCTCAACGGCGACACGCTCTACGTCGCGGACACCGAAAACCACATGCTCCGAAAGGTGGACTTGGTCGCGAAGCGCGTGTCGCACGTGTCGGGTACGGGCGAGCAGGGCAGTGGCTGGCCGGGGGTGGAAAGGGCGCAGGCAACCGGCAAAGTTCCGGACAAGTGGGTTGGCCCCTGCAAAACCACCGCGCTCAACAGCCCCTGGGATCTGTGGATTCATAAGGACGAACTGTACATCGCGATGGCGGGTCCTCACCAAATCTGGAAGATGCCGCTGACGGAAACCCAAATCGGCCCCTATGCTGGCAATGGCCGCGAGGACATCGTCGACGGACCGCTCATCTCGCGAGTTCCCTATCAGCTCGGCTCGTCGTCCTTCGCCCAACCAAGCGGGCTGAGTTCCGACGGCGAATGGCTGTTCGTCGCCGACAGCGAAGGGAGTTCGGTTCGCGCGGTCCCGTTCGACCCCGCCAAGGAAGTTCGAACCGTGGTGGGAACCAGCGAATTGCCGGGAGGCAGACTGTTCCACTTCGGCGACGTCGACGGTCCCAAAGACCGCGTCAAACTGCAGCACTGTCTCGGCGTGGCTTACAACGACGGAAAGATCTACGTCGCCGACACCTACAACAACAAAATCAAGGTCGTGGACGCGAAAACGGGAGCGACGCTGACACTGGTGGGCAACGGGACGCCGGGAAAATCCGACGATCCACCGACGTTCGACGAGCCCGCGGGCATCAGCTACGCGGCGGGCAAACTGTATGTCGCCGACACGAATTCCCATGCGATCCGAGTCGTCGACGTCGCCACGCGACAAGTCAGGACCTTGCAGTTCACCGGCTTGGGACCTCCCAAACCGCCAGCGGAAAAGAAGCCGAGTTTCGCGGGTGCCAAGCAGGTCAAGGCCCCGGCGGCCACCGTGAAGGCCGAGGGCGGCTTCGTGACCGCGACCGTGAAGATCAACCTGCCCAAAGGCTGGAAAATGAATCCGCTCGCCAAACTCAGTCCCTGGGTCGATGCGGCCCCGGGCAACGGGCCGATTGACCGCGGCGGATTGGGACGACAGCTCGTGGAAACTCCCGCCAGCGAGTTTTCGGTGCGAATCCCCGTCAAGGGGGAAGGCGAAGACACCGCGACCGTGTCGGTTAGCTTCTTCTACTGCCAGGACGGCAAGGAGGGGCTGTGCAAGGTGGGCGGCGTCGTCTTCACCGTGCCGCTTAAGGTCAGCAACGCGGCCACCAATTCGAAACTGGTCCTCGAGCACAAGGTGGACTAGCCGAGCGGGTTTGCAGAGCCTGCCCGCTTCGGCTACATTATTGGGCTTTCCCTGGCCAGTCCGTCGTCGTCAACCCTTCCAACACCATGTTTGAATCGCTTCAAGAAGGCATGCGAGCCGCGCTGAAAACCCTCACGGGCAAAGCGCGGCTCACCGAAGCGAATATGCGCGAGGGGTTGCGGCTCGTCGAACAGTCGCTGCTGGAAGCCGACGT
>JBIKVL010000955.1:0-2557 GCA_044356875.1 Pirellulaceae bacterium
GGGGGTGGGGGCTTGGGGCTTGGGGCTTGGGAAATCGTGGGAGAACACTTTCGGCACGACGTCCCCGACTACGGATTTTAACGAGCCGCAACGCGACACGTGATGGATGAAACTTACGAGGCCGAAAGCTTGTCCGTTCGTTTTTTTCGATGAATGGCATTGGGCTTTGAGGGTCGATACAACTCCTCTATACTGCCCGCAACGCAAAGTCGCTGCGCTAGAAGGAAATCCATGGCTGGTTACAACTTAACGCATCTTAAGCAGCTCGAAGCCGAAAGCATCCACATCATCCGCGAAGTCGTGGCCGAGTTCGAAAACCCGGTCATGCTCTATTCGATCGGCAAAGATTCATCGGTAATGGTGCATCTGGCATTGAAGGCGTTCGCGCCCGCGAAGCCGCCGTTCCCGCTGATGCACATCGACACGACCTGGAAGTTCCGCGAAATGTACGCCATGCGGGATGGCTGGGCGGCTCAGGAATTGGGACTCAAGTTGATTGTCCACGTGAATCAGGAAGGCCTGAAGCAGGGGATCAATCCGATCACCCACGGCAGCAAGGTTCACACGGACATCATGAAGACCGAGTCGCTGAAGCAGGCGCTCACGAAGTACCAGTTCGATGCGGCGTTCGGCGGCGCACGACGGGACGAGGAAAAGTCGCGGGCCAAGGAACGCGTGTTTTCGTTCCGCGACCAGTTCCATCGCTGGGACCCGAAGAACCAACGTCCGGAACTCTGGAACCTCTATAACTCGCGGGTTCACAAAGGCGAGAGCATCCGCGTCTTTCCGTTGTCGAACTGGACGGAACTGGACGTCTGGCAGTACATCCACTTGGAAAAGATCCCGATCGTGCCGCTGTACTTCGCGAAGGAGCGGCCGGTGGTGTGGCGCGACGGCATGATGATCATGCTGGACGACGACCGATTGCCGCTGAAGCCCGGCGAAACGCCGGAGATGCGGAAGGTGCGGTTCCGGACGCTCGGCTGCTATCCGCTATCCGCCGCCGTCGATTCGGAGGCGACCACGCTGCCCGAGATCATTCAGGAAATGCTGCTGACGACCACCTCGGAGCGGCAGGGTCGCGTGATCGACCATGACCAGGCCGGCTCGATGGAAAAGAAGAAGCGGGAAGGATACTTCTAAGGATGTCCCACCAATCAACCCTGATCGCGACCGATATTCACGAGTACCTCGCGCAGCATGAACGCAAGGAGCTGTTGCGGTTCATCACCTGCGGCAGCGTGGATGACGGCAAGAGCACGCTCATCGGGCGGCTGCTGTACGAATCGAAGATGATCTACGAGGACCAACTGGCCGCCATCCAGAAGGACTCGGCGCGCTACGGCACCACGGGCGGACCGCTCGACCTCGCGTTGCTCACCGACGGTTTGGAAGACGAGCGTCAGCAGGGGATCACCATCGATGTGGCCTACCGCTACTTCTCGACCGACAAGCGAAAATTCATCATCGCGGACACGCCCGGCCACGAGCAGTACACGCGGAACATGGCGACCGGCGCCTCGACCGCCGACTTGGCGATCATCCTGATCGACGCCCGCCGTGGAGTGCTCACGCAGACGAAACGCCATTCGTTCATCGTCTCGCTGCTCGGGATCAAGCACATCCTGGTCGCGATCAACAAGATGGACTTGGTCGATTTCAGCCGCGAGGTTTTCGAGCAGATCAAGTCTGACTACCAAGCGTTCGCCGCCCGGCTCGACTTGCCCGACGTCCACTTCCTGCCGCTGTCCGCGTTACATGGCGACAATGTGGTGGAAACCAGCCCACGGACACCCTGGTACCAGGGCCCGCCGCTAATGCACTTGCTCGAGTCGGTGTACATCGGCTCGGACCGCAACCTCGAAGATTTCCGGTTCCCCGTGCAGTGGGTCAATCGGCCCAATCTCGATTTCCGTGGATTCTGCGGCACGATCGCTTCGGGTATCGTTCGCAAGGGAGACGAGATCCTCGCGCTGCCGTCTCGGAAGACGAGCCGCGTGAAAGCGATCGTCACCTACGACGGCGAGGTTGAGGAAGCGTTCGCGCCGCAAGCTGTCACGTTGACGCTCGAGGACGAAATCGATATCAGCCGTGGCGACATGATCGTGCGTCCCGGCAATGTGCCGCGGGTCGAGCAGAAGTTCGACGCCATGGTGGTGTGGATGTCGGAAGACCCGATGGTTCCCGGCAAGTCGTACTGGATCAAGCAGGCGACCAAAGCCGCTCCCGGCATGATCAGCACGCTGCGCTACCAAGTCGACGTGAACAGTCTCCATCGTGTCGACGCGCCGACGTTGAAACTGAACGAGATTGGCCGGTGCTCGCTGACGCTCAATCAGCCGGTGGCCTTCGACGCCTACCGCCGCAATCGAGCGACCGGTTCGTTTATCGTCATCGATCGCGTGACCAACGCGACGGTGGGCGCTGGGATGATTCTCGATCGCAGCACGGCCGACGGCCGCCACGACCACTGGGAGGCGGAACCGCAAACCGCGCATCTGCACGCGGAACGCAGCGGCGTCACGCCTGCCGAGCGTTCGGCCCGCTTTGGCCAGTC
>JBIKVL010000958.1:0-2554 GCA_044356875.1 Pirellulaceae bacterium
GCGGACCACGGAGTGGTCCGCGACTTTGGCGCCGCCTTCATGGACATCGTTTGGTTCGGCTCAAGAACCGCCAAGGCGATCGGGATCGGTGCCAGCCACATTTCGCCGCCGATCGGTGCCAGCCACCTTTCGCTTGTGCCAGCCACCTTTCGCTTCGCCGCCTACCAGCGGGCCTGCGGACCACGGAGTGGTCCGCGACTTTGGCGCCGCCTTCATGGACACGTTTGGTTCGGATCAAGAACCGCCAAGGCGATCGGTGCCAGCCACCTTTCGGTGCGCGACGCTTTAGCGCAATCGGTGCCAGACACTTTAGGGTCCGGTCCGCAACTGCCAGGCGCACTCGCGGTAGCGCCGATAGAAGTCCATCGCGAGCCACCCCAGGTAGAAGTTGCCGCCCAGCGAACCGAACAGCAACAGCACCGTCATCGTCAGCGGCCACCAAATGCGGTCGGTGGGCGAGCTGATAAAGGCGGCCGGCTGTGCCGAACTACGACTGATCTCGGCTCCGACCGTTGGCCGACTGCCAGCCACGTTCGTCGCCAATACTCGGCCCGAGTCCACGTTCAAGCTGGCACGCCCCCGCTCCGCGACTCCGCGGCCGCTCGGGAAGCCGCCACTGTCGGAGCCCGTCACTCGCAAATTGTCCCGGTCCGACTCACGGCCCGGAGCTGACAAACTGATCGATGGCGGCCCCGGCAGTGTCGGCGCGCCAGGCAGTGTCGGAGCGCCAGGCAGTGTCGGAGCGCCGGGCAGTGTCGGAGCGGCGGGCAGTGTGGGAGCGGCGGTACCGAAGGAACCGCCGAATCCCGAATTTCCAAAACCTTGGCCGCCCATCGGCTGGTTGCCAAACTGCGAACCACCAAACTGCGAACCAGTCAGCTGCGGGTTGGAAAACTGCGGGTTGGAAAACTGCGGGTTGGAAAACTGCGAGCCCCCGAACGACGCGTTGCTACCCGGCTGAGCACTGGGACTGGGCAAACCGAAACTTCCAGTGGGACGCGGCAAGCCGCCCAGGGCACCGCCCATCACGCCACTGGGAGAGTTGCTCGGGAATCCACCGCTGGACATGCGGCTCGGCGAGCCAGCGGGTTCATTCAAACGCAATCGCCGAGACTCGAATGTGTCTTCCGGCGTCTCAAACCCCAATCGCGGCCGTTCGGGCAACGCCGATTCCGGCAACGGCGATTCGCCAATCCAACGACTGCCGCTCGCGAAAGGCGACGGATCGGGGCCAATGCCGAAGCCCGAGTTATCGGGAGCCGGATTATTCGACCATCCACCCGCATTCGCATTCCCAGCGGGGCGGCTCAACGGATTCCATGGCGAACTCGCGGCAACCGGCCGAGCGGCATTGTCCCACGCGTCGCGGCCACTTTCGAACGCGCGCAAACGCGGATCGTTGAGGAAGGTATTTTCGAGCGGTTCCAGTCGGATCGGGTTTTGCCGAAGGAACTCGTAGCTGCCCGCGCCCCACGGTGCCGTCTCCCAAGGGTTCCCCGTCGGTCCCAGGGCACTCGGCCGCGAATCGGCGACGTTGCCGGAATTCGCAAGCCCGCCCGGCGGTAACTGTTCCCGCGGCACTTCGCCCTGTCCAATCTGGATGCGGAAACGCCGCACACCACGTAATTCCGGCGGCATTTGGCTGACGAGTGCCTGGCCCTTGGTTAGTGTCTCCACCAAGCCGGGCTCGATTTGAATAATGTATTCCCACTCGCCATCCGTGGCGCGATGCCAGCCGTAGTCGACGCCGATGGTCGACGCGAGGATCATTGCCGCGATGGCATTCATTGCCGAGCTCTCCCTTCCTGGGTCCCATGCGCGGCGGGGATTCTAGCGGGATTCGGCAGTTGGCGTAAATAGCGACTGACTCGGCAAATACAGCGCGGGACTGGCAACTCGGGCGGCGGTTTGCTATTTTTTGGCAGTCGGCGGTGGTTCCGTGAACCGGGGGAGCTAGGGAATGACGACGAAGCAGGCGATCGCCGGAGTGGCGCCGGTCGAACTGGGCGAGGTGACCGTAATGACCGTTTGGCCGTCGATCGCCCGTTACGCGATCGGACGCGCCCTAGGCGTGCTATTCAACATTCCCCTCGGAATGTACGTATTCACGGTCGGCAATTTCGTCGCCCTGGCCTCCATTCCAATCGCACTGCCACTCTACTTGTCCAACGTCGCGCCCGTTTTTGGCATTCGTTACCGGCTGACCAATCGCCGGATCATCGTCGAGCGGGGCTTGAGCCATCAGCCGTCCCGGTCGATCGACCTAGACCGATTCGACGCGATCGATCTGGACATCGCGCCGGGCCAATCCTGGTACGACGCCGGCGACTTGGTGTTCCGCAACGGCAAGGTCGAGGTGTTTCGACTGGAAGGCGTTTCTCGTCCCCAAGCTTTCCGACAGATCTGCCTGAAGACCTGGCAGGCCCACACGACCGTCAAGCAAGCTCGACAACGCCAACCCGCGATGGCGTAGTGAATCTTGGCCTAAGTTGCTCGGATTAGGAGAGGCTTAAGGCGGAAGGCGGACGACAGGGTGATGGAGGATGCACTGAGG
>JBIKVL010000957.1:0-2554 GCA_044356875.1 Pirellulaceae bacterium
TCACCCTGAGGGGTGGCAATGACTTGTTGATTGTCAATTGGAGTGGTGGCGATCCGACGACCGCTGGTGGCATCGATTACGACGCGGGGACGGCTTCGGCGGACGCCGATCGACTTGCCGTCGTAACCACCGACGACGCCGCCGCGACGATCACCTATTCGACAACGTCTGCCGCGTTGTTCAGCGGCACGGTGGCGGTTGCTGGCGCGCGGGGGCCGATTGTCTTTCGCGACATCGAGGGAGAAGTTCCGCCGCTCGCCGTAGGCAACGCGCGGTCGATGACTCTGAATCTGCCCGGCAAAGCGGACGCCGCCTCGCTTTCCTACGGGACGACGGGCTATGTGGTGTCGAGTACCAAATTCGCGGGCACGCGTTGGGTGCCGTCAGGCGGCGGCGCGGCGAGTCTCACGGTCCGGATGAACGCGGACAACGGTCGCTTCACGGTGAATTCGACCAATGCGCCCGATTCGTTCACGATCAACGGCGAGGCGGGCAATGACACAGTGACTGTCGCAAGTTCGGTGACTTCGGCGGTGACGCTGATTGGCGGCGCGGGCGACGACACGCTCACCAGTGGCGGCGGCGCCGATTCGCTCAATGGCGGCGACGGCAAGGATCGGCTGACGGGTGGTGCTGGCAACGATGTCATGGTGGGCGGAGCGGGCGACGACACGTTGTTGGGCGGGGCCGGCAACGACTCGTTGTCGGCCGGCGCGGGCAACGACCAACTCAACGGCGAGTCAGGCGTCGACACGGTGCTCGGCGAGGCGGGCAACGACATCATCTTGGCGGGCGGCACGGAGGTGGTGACAGGCGGTCGGGACATCATGGATGCCGGCAGCGGCACCGATCTGCTCGATGTTGTCGGCGGCAGTCTCACGCTGGAGGCCTTCGGTCGCACGGGTTCGGGCGCGGTTGGCTTCGAGACGATCAACGGGAAGGGGGCGGTGATCTTGGGCACCGCCAGCGCCAATGTCTTGGATTTCAGCGGCGTGTCGCTGCAGCGAGTGGCGTCGATCCAAGGATTGGGCGGCGATGATGTGATCGTCGGTGGCGCAGGGAGCGACACGATTTTCGGCGGCGCGGGGAACGATTCGATCGACGGGGGTTCGGGCGATGACTCGCTGTTCGGCGAAGTCGGCGCGGACACGCTGATCGGCGGCATGGGCAACGATACGCTCGACGGCAGTTCGGGCGAAGACTTGAGCGCGGACCGGATCGAAGGCGGCGCCGGCGACGACCTCATTCGCACCAAAGGCAGTGAATCGCTCAATGACGTGGTCTCGGGCGGGGCTGGCGTGGACCGGCTCGTCAACCTCACCAATGGGGCCGATCTATTCCTGGCGAACTTTCCGGGCACGACCGCGGGTATCGATCAGATTGTCGGGGCTGGCGGCGCGATCCGCGGCACGGACTCGGCCAATTTGCTGGATTTCCGGTTGAGCTCGGCTGCGAATTCGTTTGTCACTCTCACGGGGGTGACCGCCATTTTTGGCTTGGGTGGCGACGACACGATCCACGGAACGGACGAAGTCAATTCGCTGTACGGCGGGGCCGGCAGCGACACGCTGCAAGGTTATGGGAAGAACGACTACCTGGAGGGCGGCGACGGCAGCGACCTGTTGGTCGGCGGCGACGGCGACGACATCCTCGACGCGGGCTCCGAGTCGCTGGTGGCGGACAATGTCCAAGGCGGCGCGGGCGACGACCAGATCCGCATCACCAGCCGTTCGGCGGAAATCGATGTGCTCAACGGCGGCGCTGGCACCGACGCGCTGGTCAACATGACCAACTCCAGCGCGCCCACCGATGTCTCGCTGAGCGGCTTCTTCGGTCTGTCCGCGGAAATCGAAATCATCGCCATGAATGGTGGCGGAATTGTCGGCACCGACGGCCCCAACGTGTTCGATTTCAGGCTGAACAGTTCGGGCAGTCAGAGCGTGCAGGTGATTCGATCGAAATATGTCGCTGGCGGGGCCGGCGACGACGTGTTGCGGGGCGCCACCGGCAACGACACGTTCTTCGGCCAAGCCGGCAACGACAAGCTATATGGCTACGGCGGCATCGACTACCTGGATGGCGGCGATGGCGACGATTCGCTGTTCGGCGCCGAGGGCGCCGATACGCTCAACGGCGGCGCCGGCAACGACTTGCTCGAAGGCGAGGAAGGCAGCGATACGCTGGTCGGCGGCCTCGGTTCCGACGTGGTGCGGGGCGGCGACGACAACGACGAGTTTTACGTTCAAACAACGGAGGCGTTTGGGGACGTGATGTCAGGCGGCGACGGCAACGACCGCCTGTTCAACTACGCGGCCGCGCCGCTCTTTTTAAATGATTTCCGCGGAATCGGCATGGGAATCGAGAGCGTTGCGGGGAACGGCCAGAAAATCATCGGGACCAGCGTCAACGATGTTATGGACTTCCGCGTGAGCACTTCCGTGCCGATGACCCTCACGGGCGTGGCTGGAATCGAGGGCGTCGGCGGCGACGACTTCATCGTCGCGGGCAACGCGGCCGACTCCATCAGCGGTGGCGCGGGGAACGACACCATTTA
>JBIKVL010000960.1:0-2551 GCA_044356875.1 Pirellulaceae bacterium
CGCCGCAGCGTTTTTCGCCTCAGCTCTTCCCGCCGCAGCGCTTCTCGCCGCGGTGACTCCCAGTTTAGCAATGCCGTTTTAGCGTTTCGCGGGAGTCGGACGTCTGGCAGGCGTGGGCACGGAGATGGCGGAGGTCGGCGCGATCGAGCCTGGCGGGTTGGCGAACGGCGCGGGGCGGGCGGGGCCGGCGGCGGGCTTCGCGGGCGAGGCGGCCGCTTCGCCGAAGAACCGCGTGGTCCCCTCGAAGACCAATTGGGTCTCGGCTTCGTCGCCGGTCACTTGGACGCGGAAGCGGTGGTTGCCAGCCTTGTCGGCTCGGGCGCGGACCTTCAACTGGGCCTTTTGTCCCGGTCCGATCCGCGGGATCGAGTTGAACACGACTTGGCCGTCGGCCAGTTCCGCCGGGGCGCCGTCGGCCGCCACGGGCTCGACGCCGTCCGAGAACTGCACCAGCACATTCACGTCCTCGGCGGCCTTGGAACCGCGATTGGTGATCGCCACGTCGTAGGCGACATCCTCGCCCACGCGGCGAGCGCCCGTCGGTTCGACGACGACCAGTTTCAGATCGGCGATTGCTTGCACGTCGGTCGTGGCGGTTTGGGTCGCCGATAAGCCGGTGGCGGCGGTGACGGCCGCTTCGAGCCGGTTTTCGCCGGCGGTCATGACGACGCATTGAATCTCAAACGTACGTTCGATGCCGGGTTGCATCGCGCCGATCCGCCACTTCAAGCCGGTGTCGGTCGACTGGCTGCCTTCGGTGCTCGCTTCCACCTTGGCGCCGACAGGCAGCACCACGTTTAAGAGAGTGTCCTCGGACGGCGCGTCGCCGATGTTGCTGACGCGAAGTTGATAGGTGACGGGCGAGCCGGTGAAGGCCTTGGCGGGGCTGGCGAGGGCGAGCTGCACGTTGGCGCGACGCACCATCAGTTCCGTCGCCGTCGCGGCCTTGATGTCCCCTTCGGCGGTGGCATCGGTGCTGATCGCGATTTTTCCCGCTTGGCTCGCCGCGATTTGCACTTCAATCTGTTTCTGTTGGCCAGCCAGGATGGTGCCCACCGTGATCGTTTCCGGCGGATTGGCTCCGGAGGCGAAACGCACCGAGACATTCTCCGCGTCGCCGGTGCCCGGGTTGGCGACGGTGACGACCAGGGTCACGTTCTCGCCGTAGAGGGCTTCTTTCGGACCGGCGATCATCATTTCCAGTTGCGGCTGTTGCACGGCGACCGGGGCCGAGATCCGCGGCGGTTGCAGCGTCCATTCCACAGCCAATTCGAAAGCGCGGTTTTCCCGCGGCACCATCTGGATCAGCAAGTCGATACGACCACCCGGCGCGATTTCCGGGATCACCCAATTCACGTAGCCGACCTCGGCTTGCGTTTCCGCGGCGGTCAAGCGAGCGACTTCGCCGGCCGCCGCCTGCAAGGCGATCGTTTCCATCCAGTCCGGCAGAAAAGTACGCACTTCCACGCCGGTGGCAACATCTTGGCTCGAATTCTGCACGGAGACAGTGTAGGCGGCGGGCCGACCCACGGTCACCGACTTTGGTCCGACCGCCTCGACCTGAAGCGACGGCTGCGGGCAACGCAGCGCCAAGCCCTTGGCGCCCGCCATCTTCGCGTTGGCGGCATCGGCAGGTTGGCTGGCCGCTGGCGACTCGGTTGCTCCTTGGGTTCCTGGAGCCGTACGTCCGAGCAGTCGAGGGGCGTTGTCGTTCGTGGTGCCGGTTCCGCTTGTGGGTCCGGTGACGACGTTGGGTTCGCCACTGACATCCGCCGTTTGCGGGGCTTCCGCCGAGCCGGTTCCGCCGCCGGTCGCGTTGTCTGTCGGGGGATCGCTTGTGGGGGTTGTCGAGCCGCCGCGGGCGGCACCGCCGAGACGGCGAGCCGCGACCTTCACTTCCACCTCGCTCTCCGACATCACACCCGGCCGGATCGGCTTGGGCGATTTCGCCTGCGGCTCGCCCGAGTCATCCCCCACGTTTCGCTTCAAAATCGAACCGGTGGCGCCTTCCGTCGTCTCCTCGACTGGCGCGATTTGGTCTTCCGCGGCGGCTCGCTTGACGGCCGAATTCGGACGTTTGCTGTCGGTCGTGCCCTTGTCCGAGGGCGTGAGCAACCGCGGTTCGGTGGAAACTTGGCGAACCTGCGGGCGAGGCGAAGACCAGCGAAGGACTTGGCTGGAACCGGTCGGACCGGCCGACTGTGCCCAACTGATGTCGGTCAGGCTGCCCAGCACCAGGATCAAGAAGAAAACCGTCGTCTTACGGGCCATAACCACTCCTCGGTCGTTCCCTTGCCACCACGATTGCCGTGTCCGCGCGGCGACCATGCCTACGCGACTGCGCGAATCGTGGTGTAGATATCGGTCACGTCACTGGGGATGATTAGTCAAAGTTTGCCGGTTGAGAAGAAAAATCTGTCTTCGAAGGATTTGTGGCGCTGTGGTTTAGGTGTCTGGGAAATCTGTGAAGAATGGGGGGTATGCGACGTATTTGGTCCTCGATGTTAGCCGTTTCCGAATCGGGCTGCCGCCCTCATCAGCCGAGCCGCGC
>JBIKVL010000959.1:0-2551 GCA_044356875.1 Pirellulaceae bacterium
TGAAGGGTATTGCGATTGAAGCTGGGCTTCTAGTAGTCGGCTCCCAACGCCTACGACCAACCTTAACGCGGGGACGCCACCTAACCGACAACTTCATACCCCGAAGACGTGTCGCCGAAGTCAATGCTTAAACCGCGACAGATCCCCAAGCTCGTTACGCGTCCTACTCGCTGAGCGGCACCCGCGGCGCATCGCTCCACAAATCCTCGATGCGGTAGAAGTCCCGCATTTCGCGGTCGAACAGATGAATCACCAGGTCTCCGTAGTCGAGCACGATCCAACGGCTGTCCTGATAGCCGTCAATGTGTAACCGCTTTTCTCCGAGTTGCTTCTGGAGCAGATCGTCGACTTCGTCGGCGATCGCGCGGAGTTGGCGGCCGCTCTTGCCGGTCGCCACGACAAAAAAGTCGAACAGCGCGGTGCGTTTCCGCAGGTCGAGGATCATCACGTCGGTCGCTTGACTGTCGATCGCCAACTTGGCGATCGCTCGCGCCCGCCCGAGACTGGCCGTCGACGAGCGTTCAGTCGTCGCCTCCGTCGACGGGGAATCCACTGCGGCGCCGGTGGCGGATTCTCCACCACCCGCGGTCGCGGCCTGTCCCTCCGTCACGCCTTCCGGCCGGTCCGCTTCCTGGGTGGAAGTGACCGGTTCGCTGGCAGTCGCGACGGATTCCTGGACGCGGCCCTCGTTCTCTTCCCCTAACGACACTGGTGACTTCGCCACGCCCGGACCTTTCTTGGGTGATCAATTACAGGATGCCGAGGGCGATGAGGCTATAGCGAACCACCAAACCCGCGACCACGACGCTCACCATGCTCATCAGTTTGATGAGAATGTTCAAGCTGGGGCCCGAGGTGTCTTTGAACGGATCGCCGACCGTATCGCCGACGACCGTCGCCTTGTGGGCCTCGGTTCCCTTGCCGCCGTGAGCCCCGCCTTCGATATGCTTCTTGGCGTTGTCCCAGGCGCCGCCGGCGTTCGCCATGAACACGGCGAGGCAGAAGCCGGTGGTGAGCGAGCCGACGAGCAGCCCCATGACGCCGGCCACGCCTAGCAGCAGGCCGATCACCACCGGAGCGGCCAGGGCGAGCAGCGATGGGAGGATCATTTCCCGTTGAGCCGCCTTGGTGCTGATGGCGACCGGAGCGGCGTAGTCGGGCTTGGAAGTGCCCGCCATGATTCCCTTGTTTTCGCGGAACTGGCGCCGCACTTCCTCCACCATCCCCTTGGCCGCTCGACCGACCGCCTTCATCGTGAGGGCACAGAAGAGGAACGTCGCCATGCTGCCGAGGAACGCGCCGACCAGCACGAGCGGATTCATCAGGGTCACGTCATAGTAACGCATGTAGTCGGCCATCGTCGCTTGGCTGGCGGCGATTAAGCGGCCTTGCGTCTCCAACTTCGTCAGCAACTCGGCGGAGACCGCCGCGTTTTCCGCGATTTGGGAAAACTCCTTATCGCCCCGGCCGGCGATCACGAGCAGCGCTTCGTTGGCCCGCGCCGTTTCGCCCACCTTCACCGCCAACGACGCGCCGATCTTCACGACGTCGCCCGCCTTAGCGCTGGCGACAACGATCGAGTCGGCCCAGCGATCGAACCCGACCCGCACTTCCTCGATATAGGCCGCGAGCAGGGCCAACGCCGTGAGCGCCGCCGATCCGATCGCGAATCCCTTGCCGGTCGCGGCCGTGGTGTTGCCGAGCGCGTCGAGCGCGTCGGTGCGTTCGCGAACGAGCGGTTCCAATTCGGCCATCTGGGCGTTGCCGCCCGCATTGTCGGCGATCGGGCCGTAAGCGTCGGTCGCCAACGTGATTCCCAAGGTGCTTAACATGCCGACCGCCGCGATGCCGACGCCATAGAGGCCCATGGCGAAGACCTTGGGATCGGCGAAGTCCCAGTTCGCGCCGAAACCGAAGGCGATTATGGTGGCGGCCGACGTGATCACCACCGGTGCCCAGGTGCTCAACATCCCTTCCGCGATACCGCCGATGATGACGGTCGCCGGACCGGTCAACGCTTGATCGGCCAGTTCCTTTGTCGGCCGGTATTCGTTGCTCGTCGAGTACTCCGTCCACTTGCCGATCAACCATCCGGCGACCAAGCCGGCGATGACGCTCAGCGACACCATCCAGTGGTCCGGCATGAGCCAGTACGCGAGGCCGATCGAGGCGCCGATGATCAGGATCGTCGCGAGATTGATACCGCGAGCCAAAGCGGCGAGCAGCGATCGCTGGCTGGCGTCTTCCTCGGTCCGCACCGCGTAAATACCAAAGATCGAGAGCAACGTGCCGACGCCGGCGATCGCCAGCGGGAGCATGATCGACTTCAATTGCTCGACTTCCGTCGAAAACGCGGCCACTCCGAGCGCAGCGGTCGCCAGGACGGCGCCGCAATACGATTCGTACAAATCGGCGCCCATGCCCGCGACGTCGCCCACATTGTCGCCGACGTTGTCCGCGATCGTGGCCGGGTTCCGCGGATCGTCTTCCGGAATGCTGTGCTCGACCTTGCCGACAAGGTCGGCGCCAACGTCGGCCGCCTTCGTGAAGA
>JBIKVL010000083.1:0-9313 GCA_044356875.1 Pirellulaceae bacterium
CCGGTGATCGCCGGAGCCGCTCCAACGCTCGAACGCCAACGCAGCCATTCCAATTGTTCGGCTGCGTTGTCCGCCGAATTGTCCGCCGCGTTGTCCGCCTTCCCACCTGACGCGTTATTCGCCGTCGTCTTTGCATCCGCCGTGCTCGACGCATCGCTCGGCGATTGGCCGGACGCCTTGCTTTTCTCGGCCGAACCAACGCCCGTCCCAGCTCCGTTTCCGGCATCGGCTTCGGCCGACGCGTTGGCCTGTTCTTCCAGCCACCGCTGTTCGGCGGTGCGGAGCGAAGCGAGCACTTCGTCGCGTAGGTCGAGATCGACGACTTGGAAGAAGAGCGGCTCGTCGTACAGATCGCGGAGTTCGTCTTGCGAGACGCTCGGGAGGCCGAAGTATTCTTCGCGGAGCGTTTCAAAAATGAACTGGAACGGATTGAGCGTGCCGGTGGCCAGTTCCGGGAGCGTGCCGAGCGGTTCGCGTTGGAGTGGCCCCGGCAGGATGCCGTCGCCGCCGCGCCACGCCGCTTCCGACCACGCGGCCGGATCGAAATCGCCGCCCGCCGCGACGATCAATTGGCCACCCTGTTGCACGTATTCGCGCAGCAAATCGACCTTGTCGGCCGGATTCTTAACGCCCGCGACGATGACCAGCCGAGCGTCCGCCAGTTCATCCCGCGACAGCCGATCGATGCGGACATGGCGAACTTTCACGAGCGACGGCAGGGAGGGATCGGGCCGAGTGGCGTCGCTGAGCAGCGTGCGGAGCCAACGCGTTTCGCCGAAGCGGCGGAGCGTGCGGTCCTCCTCGTCGTCGGCGAACTGGTCGACGAACACGACAGGCAGCTCCGCGACGACCGGGACCACGCCGTAGCGCTGATCGTCTTCCGGCAGTTGATCCGGGGCGAGCGCGACATGGATCGGCACGTAAACCGGCCGGTCGGGTTCGGGCTGATAGTCGGCGAAGACATGTTGGAACACGACCTGCCTCGCCCCTTCACCGGGCGGAACGGTGACGGTTTGCGTGGCGACCGGACGGCCGTCCACCCACAGTGTCACCGGCAGTTCGCGCCGCGGCCCATCGCCCGCATGACGCACTTCGGCGACGATCGAGGCTTCTAGGTTTAGCGCCGCGACGTCGCCGCCCACCCGCAAGCTTTCCACCCAGGTGTTTTCGGGCCGAGTCGCGGCGATCGTCACGATTTGGATCGGCGGCAGTTCCGCCAACGCCGCTTGGTCCACATCCACCCAGTTCTGGCCCTGCTGGTCGCCGATGAGCACCAGCCGCTTGGCCAGCTCCGGCGACGCCTCGCATGCTTTGCGAGCCAAGTTGAGTGCGCCGCGGAGACTCACCCCGCGGTCCACGATCTCGATGCGGGCGAGCGCCTCGGCGGCGTCTTCTTTCGCGAAGTAAGGATCGACCGTCATACCGCGAGCGGAACCGCAGAGGGGAATGACGCTGATTTGGCTGCCGCGCGGCAGTCGATCGATGAATTCGCGGGCGCGGGTCCGAGCTTCGTCAAGCAACGTGCCGGCGGTCGACTGGTAGCCCATGCTCAGGCTGTTGTCGATCAGCAGCACCGCGTGGAGCGGTTGGGTGCCGTCGAACTGGCCGCTATTCGCGGAGAAATAGGGTCGCGCGAGCGCCAACCCGAACAGCACCACGGCCAGGACGCGCAGCAACAGCAGCAGCAAGTCGCGGATCTGGATCAGCCGACGATGGCGCTGCAGCGCTTCGCGCAGAAAATCCATCGCCGCCCAATGCACCTGCCGCGGACGGCGGCGGTTGAGCAGATGGATGATGATCGGTCCGGAGGCGCAGACGGCGCCGGCCGCGGCGAATTGCCAAGCGGAAAACGTGGGCAGGAAGTTCATTTGCGCAGACTCTCGATCCGGCCTTCTTGAAGAATCGGCAGGTACCGGTTGGGGATCGCCAGGATGAAGCAGGCCACGGCGGTGGCGTACAGTTGCCCCGGCTTCCCGCCCACTCGGCCGCCACCGCCCACGCCGCGATCGTTCCAGCAACCATGCTCGGTCGGGCTACCCGCATTCACCACCTGCGTGGCGACCAGATGGTCCCGCAGCTTCGGATAGTGTTCTTCCCAGTCGTTGCCGCCAGTCTGGTAGAGCGCCTGGCCGACGTAATACAGCGTGTAGGCGTCGAACGGCATCGTGCCGTCGCGGCCCCGCGGCTTCTGCAACGCCCGGATCGCTTCGCCGATCACGGTCATGTTCTTTTCAATCCGCCAGTCGTCGTACTGGCCGAACTCTTGCAAGCAGACGACGCCGCAGGCGGCCATCGCGATCGTGCCGCTGCCGCCACCCTTGGTATAGGTGAATTGCCCGGGCGCCTTACGCTGCTCGCTCTCCGGCGCCGACCGCGAGACGTTACGCGGCGAGTAATGCTCGCGGACGCTGCGGATCGCTTGATCGACCACCTCAGGGGATACGTCAAAGCCGCAGTCCATGGCGCTGCGGAGCGCCTTGGCCTGCATCACCGCCAAGCTTAAATCGTGGCCGTTCGGCTGCCGTTTGGCGCGGTAATCCCAGCCGCCGTCTTCGCACTGCGTGTCGGCGATCAATCGCAACGCCCGCGACAGCACTGTGTTCAATCGCTGGTCCTGAAGGCTCGTCATGCCCTGCGCCTGCCCCAGAACGAACGTCGCCAGTCCGTGGTTGTACATGTCGCGTTGGGCGTCGGCGATGTTCAACTTGCCCGACTTTTGCGCTCGCGAAACGACGAAGTCGAGCGACCGTTGGACCGCTTCGCCGTGCTGGCCGCGTCCCGGCAAATTGCCCGCCGCGAGAAACGCCAGCGTGCCCATGCCAACGAGCCCGAGATCGTTCGAGTCCCAATTGCCGTCGCGGCCCTGGTTGCGCGCGAGCCAGTCGAGCCCGCGTTGCAGCGCCGCGTCGCTTTCCGACGTAATCTCCCAGTCCCCCTCGGCCCGAGCGGTACGTTCGGCGCTGCCGGGAATCAGGGAAACGAGAGCCGCGAGGAACGCGACCCACCAACACCGTCGTGCCATGTCACCAACCGCTTGTGAGGGACTCGAAGTGGCCAACACGCCGGCCCACGGCGTACGGCCACCACGAATAAGGCGTTTCTTATAGATCAAGCCCAGCCGGTTGTCGACAAGAACTTGGCGAGAAAAAACCGGCCGCTATCAAGCCACCCAAAGGAAGATTCGCCGCGGTGTGGATCGCCGAGCCATAGGCGCCGGCCGACCCGGACCGTCAGTCGGTAGCGAGTTTACGCTCGGGATTCACGAACGCCCAGCAAGACGCGGTGACGAACAGGGCGGCGGCGGAACCGAGGAAGACGAGGTCCCAACGCTCCACGTCGGCCCACATGCCGATGACCATCGGGAAGAATCCGGCCGCCAAATTGCCGCACATGTTGGCGAAGCCAAGCACCGCGGCCACTCGTCGGCCCGCGATGTCTTGATAGACGGCCCACAGCGAGCCTAAGCCGAAATCGATCAAGAGCCCGACCATCGCGAAGACGACGACCAGCATATACGGATTGCTGATTTGCAAGCAGGTCAGATAGCCAAGCCCAGCTCCCACGGTCGCGACCAAACCGGGAACCCGCCGCCCCCATACCAATCCGATCCGCCGCACCAGCACGTCGGTGCCCACGCCGCCCAGCATGCCGCCACACATGCCCGCGAACACCGGCAAGGCAGCCAAGGTGCCCACAAGTTCCAGCGGCATGTCATGAACTTTGGAGAGATACGTCGGCAGGAAGGTCACCAGGAAGATCCAGCCGACGTTCACGAACGTGCTAATGCCACAGAGGAGCCACATCGTCGGGCTCAAAAACATCGCCAGCGGCAACGGCCGCTCGCGCTGTCCGGCGTATGTCGCGGCGTGCATCGTCGCCGTCGCCGTCGCCGGGAAGCTGGCGTGGGCCGCCGAGTTCGGCGACGTCGCGGATGCGGCCGGTGGCGGGGTCAACCACTGGCCAACATCGTCCGTGGTTGGCCGCGGCCGGCCGCGAATCAGGGTTCGCTCCGCCTCGTTGCAACGTTCATGCGCGTCCGGATTCTCGCGGAATTGACGATAGAACAGCACCGCCCAGACAAATCCCAGAGCGGCGTACGCCATGAACACAAAACGCCACTGCCCGGTCGCCACCCCAAGAACCGTGCTGGCCAACCCCATTAGCCACGGCGTGAGCGCGGTGGCAAGCATGCTGCCAGCCCGTCCGCCCGCGGCCGTCGAGCTGTTCGCCACCCCCCGGCGATTCACCGGAAACCAACGTTTGTTCACGCTCGCGATGCATGGATACGCGCCGGCCTGAGCCAACCCGAGCAGGCCGCGACAGACAATCAGCGACGCCAATCCGCCAATGAATCCGGTGGCGCCCAGCGCCAGCGACCACAGCACGACAAACCCGGTCAGGGTCGCCCGAGCTCCGTAGCGATCGGACAGCCAGCCCGACGGCACTTGCGCTAAGGCGTAAACATAGAAAAACACGCCGGTCGCCAGCCCCAAGTTCTTCGCGCTCAAGCCAAGCTCGGACCCAATCGGCGGCATGGCGACCGACAACGCGAACCGATGCAGATAGAGCAACATCGACATCGTCACGGCGAACGCCAAAACCTGGTAACGAATCGTGGTCGGCGGCCCAAACGCGTCGGAAACGGCGTCCGTCGGGCTAATCAACGCCGCATCCATGGACGTTGGCGACGCATAGGGATTGGGCGACTCCGGTTGGCCCTGCGGTTCGTCCGCGAACTCCGAGCGATGAGGAGACGGCATCGGTAAGCTCCGCGGCCAACATGGAAACAAGAAACAAACGCCCCAACCACCAGCCACTAACCATCAACTACTAACCATCAACCACTCACCACTAACCACTAATCACCAACCACCAGCAATAAACCACCAGCCACCAGCCACCAACCACTAATCACCAGCCACCAACCACTAATCACTAATCACTAATCACTATCCACTGACCACTAATCAGCGAGTCCGCGTTCGCACATCCAGCGGCCAGGTCTCCAGGAAGCGGTCGCCGGCGAAAACATGATAGTGGTCATGAAGAAGCGTGCTCCAGTCGCCGTAGCCGGGGATGAGTTCCACGCGTTCGCCGATGGCCGGTCCGGGTGGGGTGAGAACTTCGAGCACGGCGTGTTCGGCGGAGAGCCATTGGACGCGCAGGTCGTTGCGGCCCTTAATGGCGGGGAGGTGGAGTTCGGGATTGAGCGACTTGCGACCCATGTCGAGCACAGCGCGGGTGGCGGTGGGACGGCTGGTGACGGTCGCCATCAGCGTCAAGGCGAACTCGAGCGGTTCAATGTGGCATTTGTGTCGGTAGAACATGTCCATCAGGACGGCGCCACCAGCCTGGATCTCGGTGAGTTGTCCCGTGGACGCGCTGATGGGGAAGGAGCCGGTGCCGCCCGCGCTGACGATCGGACAGGGCAGGTGTTCGGCGCGGAGCAGGTCGCGGGTTTGGACCAGTCCGTCGAGCGCGGCGCGGATCTTTTCGGTTTTCTCCGTCGGGTCGGCGATCGTCAGCAAATGGCCTTCCCAGCCCATGAGTCCTGAGAACGCGATGCCAGGCGCGGCGGCCATGCGGCGAGCGAGCTCGAGAGCGGGCTCGCCCGGTTCGACTCCGCAGCGGTTCATGCCCAGGTTGAGCTCGATCAGCGCGCGAATCGGCTGGCCGGCGGCGCGACCGGCTCGATCGAGTGCCTCCACGTGGTCGACGTGGTCGACCACCGCGATCGGATCGGCCACTTGCCGCAGTTGGGCGAGCCGTTCGAGCTTGTGAGCGCCGATGAGCGGGCAGGTGATGAGCAGGTCGTGGATACCGGCCGCCGCGAACGCTTCCGCCTCGCCCAGTTTCGCGCATGTCACACCGATGGCGCCGCCTTGGACGACTCGCCGGGCGAGCCGCGTGCATTGGTAGCTCTTGGCGTGCGGCCGCCATGCGACGCCACGCTCGCGGAAGAACCGCGCGAGCCATGCGATGTTGCGGTCCAGTGGTTCGAGATCGAGCACCAGCGCGGGCGTGTCGAGTTCGCAGCGGCGCATCGGGGTCGCGGCGTGGCGGTCCAAGGTGTTCGTCGCGTTCATGTTCACCCCATTTCTTCTTTGCGATGGCCAACATCGGTGCGACATCGTACCAAGTCCGGCAGCGTGGCTGGCTGCGGGGTTGGCGGGCGCAGCCTGCCCCTTCCCTTCCACGGCCGCCGCCGTTCAAATCTCCGCGAAGCAAACTGGACATTCGCGGAGATTTTTCCCCATGGGTACTCGATTTCCTTGTCAATCCGGTCCAACTGGCGACTCCGGCAAAGGCCATGCGGGCCAGGCCGGTCCCGGCGCCGCCGATGCGAACGCGGATAATGCCGGCGGATCGGCGGGAAGCCCGGAAGTGGCCCGAGGGGCGGGTGGCGCGCGGCGGCCATTGCTGACGCGGCGCGTCGATGAAGTGGAATCGTTGGACGAACTGTTCCAGTTCTGCTTGCCCGCGTTCGGCGCGGCGTATCTCCGCCGCGTCTACTCGATACTGGATCAGGCGATCGGAACCGGTTGTCCGATGACCTTGGCGATTGCCGGGCCCGCCACGGTGTCGGGGCAGCATTGGACGTGGCTGAATCCGTTGTTGGAAACCGGCTGGGTCGCCTATTTGAGCACCACGGACGCGGTGTGCTACCACGACGGCCATCGGGCGTTGGAAGGAGTCGACAGCGACTCGTTTTTTGAAGTGCCGATTTTCGGCGACGACGGCGCCTTGCGGGACGATCAGACGATCCGCGTCACGGATGTTGGGTTCGACGAGCAGGTGCTGCTGCATCAGGACCGGTTCATTTCCGCGTTACTGGCGCGGCCCGAAATGCAGCGGAAGATGACAGGCACCGAATTCCGATTTCGGCTCGGAGAGGCCTACGCCGAGCAGGAACGGCGCCGGTCGGTCCCCGAAGGATTGCTCGCCTGTTGCCATCGCTTGGCGATTCCGATTTTGGTAGGCGCGGCGGCGGACGGGAGCGCGTTCCTCAATTCGGTCAAATTGTGGGCGATGAGCCAAGCGGGGCTGGTGCCGGGGCATCGGTTCGAGTTGGACATGCACGCCGAGGTGTTCGAGGCGTGCGCGTACCACTATTGGGGTTTGACCGAGTCGCCGACGAAGTCGCTGGCAACCTTGATCCTGGGTGGCGGCGTGCCGAAAAACTACAACCTCCAGCCCGAGCCGGCGTTGAGCCAGATTTTCGGCCTGGAAAACATCGACGGCTATCAATTCGACGTGCAGATCGTCACCGCGCCAGTCACGGACGGCTCGCTCTCGTCATGCCCTCCCGCCGAGGCGGTGACGTGGGGCAAGGTCGATCGCGACACCTATCAGACGCAGACGGAAAGCCTGCAAGCCGATTACTCGCTGGTCATGCCGTTCATCGTGCGAGCACTGCTGGAAAAGCGAGCCCGCTACGAGCGTTGGCTGGAACGCATGGGGGCCGAAGCGTTGTTCGAGAAGCACCCGCAAGCGCGCGGCTATCTCCGTCCGCGCAACGGTTACCGCCTCTTCGACCAGCGCGACCGGCTGTGCGAATCCCTCTTCACCAAAGTGCGAGAGAATGGTAATTGGTTACTGGACTCATTACGATACGGCAAGTAATGAGTGACGCCCCAGCCAACTCGCAGTGGTGACCCTGGCGTGGGCCACCCGGTTGGCCCATCCTGCCTACTGCCTGCCCGCCTGTTATCCTACCTGCCTGCCTGCCCGCCTGCCATCCTGCCTGCCTGCCTGTCATCCTGCTTGATCGCTAAGTTCAAGCTTCGTTAAGTCAAGTAATGATGCGCCCTGCCATGTCGGCGAACGCGCGTCGCGCGGTCGTCCTGCCGTTTCACTTCGAAAAATTTCCCATTTAGGAACGAAACATTCGCCGTGTTTTCGTGTTAAGCGGAGTAGACATACGCGTTTCGCGGTGATGGTGACGTGGCTGGAGCGTATTTCCAAGTTTTTCCACAGACCGAAGATCCACAGATCAGAGACCTGTCTCGGCAATCATGGAAGCTACTCCCGCGACAGCCGTGTTTCCGTCAAGCCTGTGGCTGGCGTCGTTGATTACGGCCGTGCTCTGCGCGGGCGTTTCGCTCTTGTGGCTCTTGTCGCCTCGGGTGCGGACACGCGCGGTGGGAATCGGCGTGACCGTGCTGGCGGGCATGCTGATTGTGTTGCTAGGCGCCGAACTACTTGGGGATGCGGATCGAGCCGCGAACTTGGCGTTGCGTCCATGGCATCGTTTCCTGGCGGTGACCGTGATGTTCGCCGCCGGTGTCTTGATCGCTTTAGGGGCGTCGTTGGGCCGCAAGTCGAGCGGCCGTGGATGGCAAATCGTCGCGCCGTTTGGCTTGTTGGCCGTGTCCGTGGGGTTGGTCGCCGCGTCCATGTGGCGGATCGAAAAACCGTTGCTCGACGATATCGCCCAATCCCAATTGATGCAAAACACAGTAAGCGACTTCGCGGTCCCGCAAATTTCCTCGGACGGCCAGTTCGCGGTCACCGACCATGGGCGCAAAATCCCGCTCGAACAATTCGTGGCAAGCGAGGAACTGCTGGAGGAAAGCGAAGCGGAACGCCGCATTCCCGCCGACTTTAAAACGAAGGTGATCATCGACGACGCCGACCCATCTCCGTCCAATTGCCATGGATGGGTTTTTACCGACGGCCGATATCTGGTTCGCAGCCGCTACGTGGACGCGATCTTGAATGACAATGGTTATCAGATCGTAACCGATGCCAACGTTGGCGATTTAATCATCTATCGCGATGCGGCCGGCGAGCCGATCCACACCGGGATTGTGAAAGCGACCGGCGAAAACGGCTTCGTGTTGATCGAAAGTAAATGGGGGGCGTTGGACATCTACCTGCATCTTCCGCAGGACCAAGTCTATTCCCAGGGTTATGCGTATTACCGCAGTTCGCGCGACGGCCACATCCTGCGGAACCTGCCCGTCGACGCGACCTAAACGCCGTCCCAATCCGTCAAGACACGTTGACCGCGGAAACCGGCCGCTGGCGCGGCTCGGCGAATGAGGGTGCGCGGCGCGGCTGATTAGCCGGCCCGGCGCCAGCCGCCGGTTTTCGTTCGGTTCCGTTCGCAACCGCCTAGAACCGGCCGCTGGCGCGGTCCGGCTGATGAGAACGCGCGGCGCGGCTGATTAGCCGGCCGGGCGCAAGCCGCCGGTTCATTTGCCGGCTTCGCGCAAGCCGCCGGTTCATTAGCCGGCCCGGCGCAAGCCGCCGGTTTTCGTTCGGTTCCGTTCGCAACCGCCTAGAACCGGCCGCTGGCGCGGTCCGGCTG
>JBIKVL010000961.1:0-2546 GCA_044356875.1 Pirellulaceae bacterium
TGACGAACGCTTCGCCGAAGATTTGCAGCGCCTTTTCGACACCCGACCGCAGCGCGCCGAGCGCCCGCGTGCCTTCCTCGTCGGCGACTTTGGTCCACTGTTCGAGCCAACAGGTTTCCGGGTGGCCGTCGGTTTGAGGCGCGAAGCGGGTGGCGTGGGCCATCAGCCAGAGCAGCGCGAAGTCGGCGAACAGTTCGCCCGCGAACATCGCCTCGAGATCGAATTCCAAATACGACTGCCGGGACAACGCCTGGCTGTCGCGGAGGATGCGGAACCGCAAGCCGTTGGAGACGATGCCCCAGAGGTGGCCGGGGCTGCGGTTGAGGAATTCCTGCACCAGCCCGTGCGGATTGGAGGCGGCGGCCCCGCGGACGCCCGCCGCCCGCCGGTCGAGATTGACGCCGCAGCCGACCAAGTGGACAGCGGTGGAACCGAAGAAGCGATTGATGGCGTAGGCGCGGCCTTGGAGCTCGGGGCCGACGCTGGTCGGCAGCAGGCCGAAGCCGAGTTCCCGGAGCAGCGGGACGCTCCATTTGTCGTTGGTCAAGCCGGTGCCCGGTTCGTGGGCCGGCAGGTTGCGGGCCGCCGAGCGGAATTCGGCCCAGTGGCGCCGCATGCGGTTCCACGACTGCGTGACCGCCTCGTGGATCCGCTCGCCGGGCGGCAAGCCGTAGTCGGCGGGGGAGACGCCGGGGAGTTTTCCCTGGGGATCGACGGCGCGGCGGAGCAGGTCGGGCGGCAGCAAGCCGCCCTCGGAGTGGATCGTTTGGAATTCGGTTCCGGACTTCGGCATGGCTAGGAGGTTTTCGGCAGAAGGACGTAGGCGCCAAGGATGTCGACCGGCAGCACGGGTTCGATCGCGACGCGTCCCCGTGTTCGCACCGCTTCCCGCACCCGCTCGTGAGCCTGCAGTTGGAGCGCGGCCCGCTCGACCGCCACCGGCGCGAGCGCCGCCTGGATCGAGCCGAGGGAGCCGAGCAAAAGCTGAAGTTGCTGTTCCAGGCGGCTGGGGATCAGATTCTGCTCGGGGCGAGAGGCCAGCAGCCGCTCGCTTTCCTCGGCGGTTAGCCAGGTCAGTTGGCTGGCGGGACCGACGCAGGCCAGCGGCACGATTTCTTCGCAGAGGATCGTCTCGCTGGCCGCGCCGCTGACCTTGAGATGGAAGCGGAAACGGGCGACGACCAGCGTGGTGCGGGTGGCGACGGACGAGGTGGCGATCAGGCCGCAGCGGGCGGCGATCGGCGCGGCGTCGCGGGCGGCCGGGTCGAGCGCCTGGTCGAGCGTCCAGCCGGCAAGCCCTTCGACGATCGGACTGGTGCGACCGAGATAGCATTCCCCTTTCTTCACCGGCAGGTCGAAGCGGCCTTGGAACGATTCGTCACGGCCGATCGCCTGCCGCAACGCGCGGGGCGTGGCGACGCTGAGGTGGACCGAGATTCCGGGCAACCGCGCGGCGGGTTGCGAGGAGGATTGGGCGGAGGATGTGGTGGTGGATGGCGCGGAGGAACGGGATGAGGCGGCAGCGGCGACGTGTTCTTCCATCGGGACGCCGACGGATTGGAAGACGGTTTTCACGAAGCGGGCGACGTCTTCGCCGCGGCCGATGGCGGCGCGGACGTGGCGGAGTTCGGCGGCGACGGCGTCTTTGTCGAGCGAGTGTTGGGCGAAGCGGGAGCGGCTGGCTTTTTCGCGATCGCGGGCGTTGTCCCATTCGGCGTGGAACGTTTGGATTTGCTTGTCGCCGTCGTCTGGGCCGAAGTCGAGTTGTTGTTGGCGGAGGCCGCTGCCGGTTTGTTCGCGGAAGAGGGCGCCTTCGAACAACGTTTCGGCGATCTGCTCGCTGGAGCCGGGCACGGCTACGGTGACGCCCAGGTCGCTCTTGATGCTTTTGTGTTTGCGGATGAGGACGTCGAGGATGACGCCGTCGATCGGGTTGTCTTTGCCGTAGTAGGTGACGACGCGGACCTCGGGTTTGTCTTGGCCGAACCGATCGACGCGGCCTTCGCGTTGTTCGTGCCGGGTGGGGTTCCAGCACAGGTCGTAGTGGAGGATGGCGTTGAACGCCTGTTGCAGGTTGACGCCTTCCGAGAGGCAATCGGTGCAGACGAGGACGTATTGGCCGCCGTCCTTGGAGAGGTTTTCGATGCGGGATTCGCGTTCGGAGGGGGGCAACAGGCCGGTGACCGCTTCCACGCGGACTTTGTCGGGCAGGGCGTCGCGGAGGTGGCGGGCGACGTACTCGGCCGTGTCGACGAAGCGGCAGAAGACGATCGGTTGGAAGTTGGCTTTGAGCAGCGCTTTGACTTCTTTGATCGCGCCTTGCAGCTTGGCGTCGGAGTCGCCGGCGAGCGCTTCGGCGCGGCGGGCGAAAGCGAGCAGTTTACGGCGGTGGGTGTCGGCTTCTTGTTCGGCGTCGGCGCCGGGGCTCAGGTCGAGCGCGGTGACGTCGTCGGCCTCGTCTTGGTCGAGCACGCTGCGGCGGCCGACCTCTTCGAGCTCGGAGTCGGCCGCTTCGTCGACGGCGGCGCGGCTGCGGAGCGTAGCGA
>JBIKVL010000962.1:0-2541 GCA_044356875.1 Pirellulaceae bacterium
CGTTTCACGCCTCCCGACCATCGAGGACAGCCTTAGACGCTTCACCGATTTTCCCCAAGGTCGATGTCTGCATGAGTTGCTTTTCGCAGGAAGATTTCCAAAAACTGCTCGCAGGCGAATTGACGGCCGAAGAAGAGTCGAAAATCGACCAGCACCTGTCCGATTGCTTCCAGTGCCGCGAACAACTGGCTGCGTTGACCGAGGACAGCCCCTTGGCGGCCCGCATCTGCGCAGGCCTAAGTTCCATCCTTACGTCGTTTGACAACCCCGATGTGGTCGCTAGCGAGGCGGTTTCAAAAGCCTCGCAAATCCCTCCGACGGAATCGTTGGGCCACGCGACCATCTGCGACCACCAGCGTCCTGCACCGCTCATCCGCGATACCTCGGAAAATGTGGAACGTGATCGGGAGTTTCTTCGTCGGTTGAGTGAGAACGTGCCGTTCCCGTTGACGATCGATGATGTCGCTGACCGAGACGACGAAAATCGCCGAGAAGACGAAGACGACGAAGCGACTTTCGATCGCGCGCCAGCCCCACCCACGGTTCACTTTCCGGTCATCCCGGGATTGGTTTTCGAGAAAATCCTGGGCGAAGGCGGAATGGGAGTCGTGTTCAAGGCCTACGACGAGCGTCTGCGGCGTCCCGTCGCCGTAAAACTACTCAGGCACGCCGCTGGGTCCCAGGATTTGGCGACCCGTTTGCGCCGCGAAGCGGAGGCGGCGGCTCGGCTCAATCATCCCAACGTCGTCCAGGTTTACTCGGTTGGAGAGTCGAAGGGGTTGCCCTATGTCGTGATGGAGTACGTTGGAGGCGGAACGCTCAATGAGCGTCTCCAAGGCCAACCGCAACCTCCGGCGGCGGCGGCGCGGGTGATTCGCCTTCTGGCGGAGGCGGTGGATTTCGCGCATCAACGCGCGGTGATCCATCGGGACTTGAAGCCCCGCAATATCCTTTTAGAGTCTCGCGTACCCAACATAGCGAACGCCAGTTGGGAGGAAATCACGCCGAAAGTCGCCGACTTTGGGCTCGCCAAACTGCAAGACCAGGACCACGACGCCACCCGTACCGGACAGATGCTCGGGACGCCGGCCTACGCCGCCCCCGAGCAATTGCAACCGGCCCGCGATTTTTTGTCGCGGAACCTTTCCAACCAGGCGGCGACGGAAACGGCCGCCAAAATCGCGACAGTGGGACCAGCCGCCGACATTTATTCGCTCGGCGTGTTGCTCTATCTGTTGCTGACAGGCCGTCCTCCGCTACAAGCCGAAGATCTGCTCCGCACGATCAAACTCGTGCTCGACGTAGACCCCTTGCCACCGCAGCGGTTGCAGCCCGGCGTGCCGCGGGACCTTCAAACAATCTGTTTGTGTTGTCTCGAAAAGGATCCCAGCAAACGCTACGCGTCAGCCGCAGCGCTCGCCGACGACCTCGGTCGATTCCTGGCGGGAGAACCGATCGTCGCCAAGCCTCCGACGCTCGTTGGCCGGCTCTGGCATTGGTCGCTGAGAAACCGCCTCCTTGCGAGCATGGAGGCCGCCGCCGTCCTGCTGCTCGCCGCCCTGGTCATTGGCGCGGTGTCGGGACTGGTGATCTTTAGCAGCAAGAACCAGGAACTTGTCGTCAGGTACCAAGATCTAGACGCGAGCAACGTCAAATACCAGCGGTTGTACATTGAGAATAAGAAAGCCCTGGAAGACGCCAAAGCGGCCAAGGAGCTGTCCGAGCAACGCAAAACCATGGCCGACGATGCGGCATCGAAGGCGAACGAGCAGAGGGAGCGGGCCGACAAAGCGGCGGCCGATGCCGTAATGCTTGCGGCCCAGACGGAGATGTTGGCGGAAAAGGCGGCTAACGAAAACTACTTTTCTCTGATCGCCGCCGCCAACCTTTCATTGCAATACTCCGAAAGCCGATTGATGCGCGATTATCTCGCGCGGTGCGTTCCCGCCAACGGCGAACACGATCGCCGCGGCTGGGAATGGCGCTATCTCCATGGAATCCGCGGCGGCGAATTATTGTGCTGGGATCTATCCAACGCCCTTGAACCGCAATGGCTTCCACGTAGTTTGATCTACAGTCCGGATGGAAAATGGCTGGCGCTGATCGCCTGCCGCACTCTCGAAACCAGCGATGGCCGTGTTCTGCTCTGGGACGCCAACTCGATGCGCCTCGCACGCTACGGAGAATTCACCGGCGCCCCCAACTGGCACGATGTCGTCTTTTCCCAGGATGGCCAGAGGTTGATTTTCATCAACGTCAACAACGTTCCCCAAGCGTCTTGGCGGATCGCGGATGGGGTTCTGGAGCTCGACGCGTCGAGGCAGCGAATTTCCCGACGTTTTGAGTTTGTGCTGCAGGCTATCCTTACTTCCCCGCGACCCACCAAGATGGGCATCGTACTGCCCCGGGATCCTGGAGTCGCCAAACTCAGCTCGTTTTACGAACATCCGCAGGCGACCATTGGCACGGTTCGCGATGACGGCAAAGTCGCGGCGACAGCCAGCAGCGATGGGAGCATCGAAATCTGGCGTGTCGATACAA
>JBIKVL010000963.1:0-2540 GCA_044356875.1 Pirellulaceae bacterium
AACGAGCCGATCACGGCCCAGAATGGGCGGTTTGGTCCGTTTCTGCGCTGCGGCGCGGAGACGCGATCGCTGCCGGCCGACATCACACCGCTCGACGTGACGCTCGAACAGGCCCTGCATTTGCTGGCCCAGCCGAAGGTCGGGCGGGGCGGCGGGCGCGGACGAACGCCGGTCGAACCGATCAAGGTGTTGGCCGAGTCGCCGGTGACGGGGCAGCCCATCAAATTGATGCCGGGCCGCTATGGACCGTACCTGACCGATGGCCAGACCAACGCCTCGTTGCCGAAAGAGCTTCAGCCGGACGCGTTGACTTTGCCGCAGGCCATCGCGCTGCTGGCCGAACGCGAAGGCAAGGGCGGTGGACGGCGGAAGACGGCGCGACGCTCGACCGGTTCCTCGGGAGGCGCCGCGACGGCCGTCAAGAAAGCTGCGAAAGCCGCTCCCTCCGCCAAGTCGGGCAAGTCCGCGAAGGGCGCCAAGGGTGCCAAATCGGCGAAGGGCTCCAAATCCACGGGCGCGGCGCAGGCTGGCAAGGGAACGGCCGGAGCAAAAGCGACGGGGGCCGGGGCAGGAGCAAGGTCAGATAAGGTCGCCAAGGGAGGCGGTTCGGACTTGCAAGCGTCCACCAGCGGCGACGCGCCGTTCCCCATCAGCCCGCCGCTCGTGGGACCCGGCGATTTTAGCGACACAACTGGAGCGGGAACCGAAGCTGGGTTCCCGCAGGCCGGCGAGCGGGGCTTCGATTCCGGCGTGGAAGGACTCGACGGCTAATCCCTTATGGGCGTTTTCCTGACGGTCCGCATTGCCTACCGCGCGTTGATCAAAAACAAGATGCGTGCGGGTCTGACGGTGCTGGGAGTGGTGATCGGCATCGCGGCGGTGACCACGATGGTGTCGATTGGCCAGAGCGCCAGCGGACTGGTTCAAGGCCAATTCCAGGCGTTGGGTATCAACGTCATCGTCGTCTTGCCTGGAAGCCGTCAGCAGGGCGGGGTGCGGCAGGCGATGTCACCCACACTGACCGCCGCGGACGCGGCGGCGATCGGTTCCGAGTGTCCCTCGGTGCTCGCCAGTTCCCCGTTGGTCGGCTCGGGTGGCCAGGTGATTTTCGGAAATACGAATTGGAGCCCGCGCGAGCTTTGGGGAGTCGGCACCGAGTTTCTGACGGTGCGGAATTGGCAACTGCGGACGGGCGAATTCTTCGGTTCGCGGGATGTGAAGTCGGCATCCAAAGTGTGCGTCTTGGGGCAGACGATCGTCGCAAAGCTGTTCCAGACCGCCGACCCGGTGGGGCAAACGATTCGGATTAAAAACATCCCGTTCCGAGTCATTGGCGTCTTGGACAAAAAAGGGGCGAACATGGTGGGCGACGACCAGGACGATCTAATCCTGATGCCGTACACCACGGCTCGCAAGCGGCTGCAAGGCTCGGAATTCGACAACGTCAACGCGATCATGGTTTCCGCCGTGTCGCCGGTGGTGATGTCGGACGCCGAAGCGGAAATCAACGCGCTCCTCGCGGAGCGTCATCGGATCCAACCCGGCGACCCGCCGGACTTCCAGGTGCAGAACACGACGGAAATCGCCAATGTGCTGGGCGTGATCACCGGCACGCTGACGGTCATGCTCTCGTCGATTGCCGGCATATCGCTGGTGGTCGGCGGCGTCGGCATCATGAACATCATGCTGGTATCGGTCACCGAGCGGACTCGGGAGATTGGCATCCGCATGGCGGTCGGGGCGCGGCCCCGGGACATCCTGCGTCAATTCCTGGTAGAGGCGATCTTGTTGTCGTGCATTGGCGGCGTGATCGGGTTCGCGTTGGGCGTGGGCTTATCGGTTGGCGCCACCTCGCTGATCAACCACTTCACGAGCGGCACCAAGTGGCCTGTGATCATTTCCGTGCCGGCGGCCGTGATTTCGTTTGTATTCGCGGCGGCCGTGGGCGTGTTCTTCGGCTACTATCCGGCCCGCCGCGCCAGCCGTCTCGACCCGATCGAATCCCTTCGTTACGAGTAGCGGCCCGCGTCAGCCAGGCGGGCTCGTCGATAACCTGTTCGATTCCTGCTAGGCCCTCATGACCGCGTGATTCCGCACGGAACGCGATGCTCGTTTATGCGGGACATCTGGACAACTCGGCGGCTAGTCGTCATATTCTCTGGTCCGCGAAGTAATTAGGGCGGCTAACCAGGAACTGAACCGGACAGGAATCTCACGGGTCATGGCTCACACGAAGAGTGCCAAGAAGCGGCATCGGCAAAGCGAAGAGAACCGGGCGAAGAACCGGTCGATCAAGTCGTCGTTGAAGACGATCGGCAAGAAAATCCGGGAAGCCGCCGCGAAGGGCAGCGTGGAAGCAGCGGAGGCGGAACTGCGTTTGGCCGCCGCCAAGTTCGATCGTGCGGCCGCCAAAGGCGTCATTCACGCCAATGCGGCTGCTCGCAGCAAGTCGCGGCTGGCCGCCGCCGTCCGCAAGGCCAAAGGCAAGTAGTTGGGCGAGTCCTAGATTCCCCACCATTCGGCGAAGCGGCGGCTGGTTG
>JBIKVL010000084.1:0-9284 GCA_044356875.1 Pirellulaceae bacterium
TTGGGCGACAAGGCGCCACAGCCCACGGCTCTCGCCAAGGCTCGTCGAGCGACCTCGCAAGCGGCACCCCAAGCGCCCCGTAATGCGGAACGAAAGGCGGCCCCCCAAGCGCCCCGCAAGGCGGCGCGAAAGGCGGCACCCAAGGCGGCACGCAAACCGCGGCTGAAACCGGGGCTAAGCCGATTCAACACGCGTCGGCCTTGGCGCCAGGAGATTAAAGGGCTGACAGTCCCATTGCATGTTGTTTTGGAAACGACGGCCGACCGCTGTTCGGCCGCGTTGCGCTTTCGCCACGGTCCGGGGGAGCAAACAGGTTCCATGACCCTATGGCCGGGCCACGACTACACGGTGACGTATCATTTCAATCCGAAAGACGGACAGGGGCGGTTGACGATTGAGCAGCGGGGTGCAGCGCTCTCCCACCTTGACTCGGCGGCCACGACCGCGAACCGTTCCTCCAGGCCCACCCCACGCTCGATGGCGACTGCCGGGCCCAGACCAATACCGACGGACCTCGTGCCGCCCGTCCTCCTGCCGCCCCTCCTCCTGCCGCCCGTCCTCGTGCCGCCTGCTCCGCTTCCGCCCAGTCCCTTCCCGCCACCTCCTGTCGGAATGTGCTACTGTCGGGAGACGGGCATGTACCGCGATTGTCCCGATGGCTATCAACAGATTTGCTCGGTGACGGATATTCAGTGTGTTCCCGTTTCCACGGGACCAGGCGGTTAAGGTTCATGAGTTCCAGCGAACCCGCTGATGAAGACGATGGCGACTACGGCGAGCCATTGACGGCAGAGCAAACCGCGCGTCTTGAGCGGGTTATCGCCGAAGTGATGCAGCAGTTTCGCGATGGGCGGATGCCGGAACTCGCGGCGGTGCTGGACGCCCATCCCGATCTCTCGACGCAACTCGCGCGTCGGCTAGCTTGGCTCAGGCTCGTGCTCGAGAAAGCCAATGGCCTCGACGCCGAAGGAGACGTTGAAAGCAACGTCGAAGGCGACGCCGGGGAAGACGCTGAAGCAAAGGCAGCCGGCGACGGTTCCGAAAACGCTTTTGCTGGCGAGCACCTTGGACAGCCAAACGCCAATCCAGATCGCGACCCTGAAGGCAATCCTGACGGCAATCCAAATGGCGAAGCGAACCGCGAACACGATGGCGAAGCGAACCGCGAGCCGAAATCCGCGCTCGACGACGCGGCGGTGCGGATTGAGTGTCCCCAATGCGGCACGCGATTGCAGTTGGTAGGGTTGGAAGTCGATGGGGTCACGTGCGGCAGTTGCGGCAGCACGTTTCGCGTGGCGGGTGTCGATGGGGCGACGCGGGAACGGGTCGCGCTGCCGAAGCAGATCGGACCATTTCGCATCGAGCGGCTCTTGGGAGCCGGTTCCTGCGGCACGGTGTTCCAGGGCTTCGACGAGAGGCTCCAACGCAAAGTGGCGATCAAAGTCCCGCGACGCGGATATTTCCATGAGCAGGACGAGGTCGAACTGTTTCGGAAGGAGGGCCAGGCGGCGGCCAAGTTGCAACATCCTCGGATCGTCAAGGTTTTCGAGGTGGGTGAAGAGAATGGGCGGCCGTACCTCGTCAGCGATTTCATCGAAGGCGAATCGCTCGACAAGCTCATGCAGCGGCGGCGTTTCAGCTTCAAGGAGACGGCCGAGCTGATCGCGTCGATCGCCGATGGCGTGGACCACGCGCACGCCAACCGCGTCATTCATCGGGACCTGAAGCCGAGCAATATATTGGTGAGCGAGAAGGGGGACCCGTTTGTCGCCGACTTTGGCTTGGCGCGGATCGGGGAGGCGGAGATCACGATTACGCTCCATGGGCAGATCATCGGCACGCCCGCGTACATGTCGCCCGAACAAGCCCGTGGGCAACACGAGTTGGTCAACGCGACGAGCGACGTTTACAGTCTCGGCGCGATCCTCTACGAAATGCTCACCGGTTCGCTTCCATTCCGCGGAAGCCGGCGGATGACACTCGAGCAAGTGAAGCGGATGGAACCGCGGCCGTTGCGGGAGTTGAACGACGCGATCCCGCGTCCGCTGGAGACCATCGTCCTCAAAACGCTCGCCAAGGATGGGCGCCGACGATACGCCAGCGCGGCGGCGTTGGCCGACGATTTACGCCGCTGGCTGCTGCAGGTGCCGATTGTCGCGCGGCCCGCCGGCCCGCTCGAACGCTTCCAGCTCTGGTGCCGCCGCAATCCACTGGCAACCCGTCTAGCGCTCGCGTTGACGCTTGGCGTCGTCATCGTTGTCGGCCTAACGCTTGTTTACGCGCGATCGACCGTGGAGCACTGGAGCACCGAGCGGCGACTTCGGCTTCAGGCGGTTGAGCAACGGCAGAAATACATCGCCCAACTGGAACAGCGGTTGGAACAGCAAGGCGCGGAGTCGCTCGACGAAGATCCCCTGTCGGCCGCGTTGTCATTCATTGCCGCGTGGCGCGTGCGGATCGAGGAGACCGCGAACGCCGATCCCCAGGCCCGCGACGTCGAGCGCTACCAAATGCGGCTCGGCGACATCGTTCGATCCACGCCGCCAATCGTCAATCTGCTCGACTTCGCCAATCCAGTGGCCACTGTCGCCGTCGCGCCGGATGGCGGACGGTTGGCGGTTGGAGGTAGGGCCGGCGTTGGCCTCTGGGATTTGTCGGGAGAAACGCGGGACGAGCCGCAAAGATTGGACACCGGCAACGCCGCCGCGTTGGCGTTCGACCCGAAGGGCGGACGGCTGGCGGTGGGCGATTTGCAGCGCGGCGCGACGCTGTGGAAATTGGGGTCGAGCGACCCGCCAATGACTTTGTCGGACAAGCCCGTCGGTCCGCGATTGCTCGATTGGTCCGCCGATGGCAGGTGGGTTGCCGTCGGCGGCTTGGACGGCCAAGTGGCGGTGTTCGACATCGCGGCGAGCGACGCCGTGGAAGCCAGCGTCGACCGCTCCGCCGCATGGCTCAAGCCGCACGCGCGCATGCCGCTGGTGCTCCGTTTCAGCCCCGACAGCCGTTATCTGTTCGTCGGACTCGGCAGCAAAGTGGATGCTCCCGGCGACGGATTCCTGTACGAAACCGCGACCGGCCGCGTCATTGGCGAGCCGATTCGGCATTCGCAAGCGATTCGCGCGGCCGCCTTCAGCGCCGATGGACGCTGGGTGGCGACCGGCAGCGAGGACGGCGAACTCCAATGGCGTGAGCTCGCGGGCGCTCCCTTGCTTCGTTCCCAAGTTCGCGGCGTCTGCTTGCAACTTGAGTTCACCGCCGATTCGCGACAGTTATGGGCCGGTGCGAACGACGGGGAACTGGAGCGATACGAGGTGGAGACGGGCGAATTGTCCGGCCGGATCGCGTTGCCCAAGAGCGACAAGTTGCTCAGTCTCGCGCTGAGCGGCGATGGCCGGTGGCTGTGCGCGAGCGGCGAACTGGGTGGCGCGCAAGCTTGGCGAACCGATACGCTCGAACCGATCACGCCCCGGTTGCCGCACAGCGCGTCCGTGCGTTTCGCGGCCTGGCTGCCCGATAACCGCCGCTTGCTGACAGCGACCGTGGATGGGTTGGTGCGGTGCTGGGATGTCGTGGCCCCAACTTCCGATGATTCTTCGATTCCCGAAATCGTAAATGGCCAATTGAAGTTGCTGGACGATGGCCGCGCACTGATCGGCGTGACCGCTGACCACATCGTCCGCGAATGGACACGGACTGTCGACGGCCGCTACCAGCCAACCGAGCACAAAGTCGTGCTGCCGAGCGAGCCGACGGCGTTCGCCGTGCCGCCGGGGGACAAGAATCGCTTGGTGACAGTCGCCCAGGACCGACTGTTGCGGTTTTGGGATCGGCGCACCGGCGCCGCGTATCTGCCGTCCATACCGCTGGAGGCCCGCGCGACGGAAATTCGTTTCTTCCCAACAGGCCATCGGTTCATCGTGCCGCTGTGGACGGGGCGGATTGTGTTTGGCGACGCGGAGACCGGCGCGGTGCGCACGGTGGATGGGCACTCGGAGCGGATCGCGGGCGTCGCGATTTCCCAGTCCGGAATGTTCGCGACGGGGGGACGCGATGGTCGACTCCTTCTGTGGAACTCGCCGGAGGACAACCCCACCACCGTGACGGTCGGCCAGCCGGTGAACTGCGTCGCTTTGCTGCCGGGCGACAGCGGCGTGTTGGCGGGCTGCGACGATGGCGGGATTGTCGCTTACTCGCTGGAGTCGAGGCTGGTCGGCCAGCCACGCCGCGGCCAGCTCGAAACGCCCGTCTTGGGTTTGACGCTCTCGACGGACGGCCGATATCTGGCGGCGCGCACGGCGTTTTCCGACATCGCCATTCTCGAACCCGGAACGCTCGCACCGATCGCGCGTCTCGCGAAGGGGAACGCGACCCGATTCGCGCAGTCGTTCTTCGTTTCGGACCGCCCCTGGATCGTGACGGCGTCGGAACGCCCCGCGTTCGGGCTCCCGCGTTCCACGGCGGTCACCGGATCTTTTCAATGGCACGATGCGGAAACCGGCCTGCCATTGACGCGCCGCGTCACTCAGCCCGGCGCGGTTCAGGCATTGCGGGGCGCCACCGATCCGCTCGCGGTGTGCTTGGCAACCGTCGGCGGTTCCGCCCAGTTCCATCCTTGGGTTCCCAACCGATTGCCGCTCGAGCGGTTGAGCGACTGGATCGAGCTTCACGCCGCCCAGAAGTTCGATTCCAAGAATCTCGCCGTCCCGCTGACTCGGCGCGAAATCGTGGAACGCTATGAACGAGTTCGGAAGGTCTCGGCTGGCGGTGAAAGGTTCGGCACGTAGAATATTCCAAGCGCGGGGGATGATTTCTGGGGCTCGAGGGACACGGTGTGGCGTCGGACGATCCAAAACGGACGCTTCCCTACGATGGGTCGTCGCCGAGCGGTCCGCTGGAAAACGAAACTTTGCCGCATTTGCCGCGGCGGGGCGGTTCGGAACCGTTGCCAGCGGCGATCGCCAATGGCGTGTCACTGTCGCGAATCGAGGCGGCCCGAGCCAGCTTGGCCCGCGCAAGCCACCTGCGGATCCATTGTCCGCGGTGCCGGCGTCCGATCGAGATTTCGGCCGACGGCGAACTGACCAGCCTTGTCTGCACAACGTGTCACGCCAAGTTCGATGTGGCGGGCGAAGGGGACGAGTCGCTGCGAGCGGAGTCCGTCGCGACGATCGCCCACTTCGACCTGATCGAACGCGTCGGCATGGGCGGCTTCGGCACGGTTTGGAAGGCCCGCGACACGCAACTGGACCGCGTCGTCGCGCTCAAGATTCCCCGCAAGGGAGCACTGGCCCGCGAATCGCTCGACGAGTTCCTGCACGAGGCGCGCATCGCCGCTCAACTGACGCATCCCAATATCGCCCGCGTGTTCCAAGTCGGCCGCGACGGCGACGTCATCTACCTGATCAGCCAATTCATGGAGGGCAAGTCGCTGGATGTGTGGCGTCGGGACGCCAACTGTTCACAGCGGGAACTGATCGAGCTCTGCGCGAAGATCTGCCGCGCGCTGCATTTCGCGCACGACGCGGGCGTGGTCCACCGCGACCTCAAGCCGCAAAACATCCTAATGGACGAACGGGGCGAACCGCATGTGACCGACTTTGGCCTGGCCATGCGGTCGGTGGGTCAAGTCACCATGACATCGGATGGCCGGATTCTCGGCACGCCGGCGTACATTTCCCCCGAGCAAGCGGCGGGCGACGCGGCCCTGGCCGACCGCCGCAGCGATGTTTACTCCTTCGGGGTGTTGCTGTTCGAACTGCTGACCGACGCCTTGCCGTTTCGCGGCACCGTGGAAGTGCTGATCCAAAAGGCGATCGAAGAGGAACCGCCCCGGCCCCGCTCGCTCAACGCCGCCATCCCCCCGGATCTCGAAACCATCTGCCTGAAATGCCTCGATAAGAATCCGCGGAAACGCTACGCGACGGCGGCGGAGGTCGCCGACGAATTGGAGCGGTATCTGCGGGGCGAGCCGATCATGGCGCGGCCGATCGGAAAAGTGGAACGCGCATGGCGCTGGTGTCGGCGGCATCCGGTCTTCCCCGTGCTCTTCGCCGCGTTGCTGGCCGTGTTGATCCTCGTCCATGTCGCGGGCTGGTTTTGGTTCGACCACGCCTATCGCAAGACGGACGCCGCGTTGACGGCCCGATCGGTCACCGGCGTCGGCTTCGCGGCCGATTCAGTCGCCCACACCGCGCAGCGGCAACTCGAAGCGTCCTTCACCCAGTTGGAATCGCTCGCGGCCCGCGATCGCCTGCGTCTCGATCTCGCCAAACTCCAGTCCGACGCCACGCTCCGCGAGGTGCTCGATGCGTTGGATGACCCATGGCTCGACGAACTGGCCCGCGACGGCCTGCGAACCAAACTGCTAGCGCACCCAGCCCAGCAATCGCTGCAGGCCACGCTGCGGCAAGCGGCCGAGGAAAACCCGACCGCGTTTGGCTGGTTTATCCTCGGCCGCGACGGCTTGCAACTCGCCCGCTGGCCCGCCAACGAGACGATTGGCGTGAACTACGCTTGGCGCAGCTACTACCACGGTGGATCGGTCGATTTCACCAACTTGGAAGAGTATCGCCGCTCGAATCAACCACGTATCCGCCGCACGCATCTCTCCGCCGCATTCGTCAGCCAGATATCCGACCGTTGGGTTGTCGCGATTTCGACGCCAATCTGGGCCGCGGCGGCGCCAGAGAAGACGGCCACAGTGAAGCCTGCGACATACAGGGCGTTGACAGACAGGGCTCCTAAGGACGGGGCTCCTAAGGACGGGGCTCCTAAGGACGGGGCTCCTAAGGACGGGGCGACGAAAGATACGATTGGTGATTCCGGCGACGGTGAATTCCTCGGCGTCGTGGCGTTGCTGTACGAACTGGGCCAGATCACCGAATTGCCAGGCGAGGAATCCGAGCAAGTGTTCGCGGCCTTGATCGACACGCGAGCGGGACGGGAGGGAACGATCTTGCAGCATCCGCTTTACGAGCGATTGCTGGCGGAACGCGACCAACGTCTGCCCGACCGGCTCCAGACGCGGCGCGTGTCAATGGAAGGGTGGCAACCGACACCGCATCCGCGGGTCTACACGCATTCTGACTACCACGACCCGCTGGGCGACGACGAACTGGGTGGAGTGTTCAACACGCGTTGGCTCGCCGCCCGTTCGCCCGTTACGGTTCGCGGGCAAGAGACGGGGCTGTGGGCGATCGTTCAGCAGAACTACGAGCAGGCGATTGGCGGCGAACTGGACCGGCTCCGCCATAAAATCCAAGCGTTGGCGGTGGCGACGGGCGTGCTCGTGGTCGCTCTGATCCTTCCCGCTTGGGCGCTGGTGCTCCGCAGCTTCCGCTGACCGCCCGCGTCGCGCACGCGCTTCATCCTCCGGAACACGAGTGCGGAAACCATATCGCCGCCCGAACAGCTACTTCCCCTTGCCTCCACCGTCCGCTTTACTGGAAGAAGCCGATGAGGCTCCGGCCGATGTGGACGAAGGGGTGGAAGCTTTGGATTCGGAGGGCTTCGAGTCGGACGATTTCGGCTCGCTGGTGGCCGACGCCGCCTTACTGTCCGACTCGGCGCTCTTCCGGTAGCCGTCGCTGCGATAATCCGTTTGATAAAAGCCGGAACCTTTGAAGATGATTCCGGCCCCGGTGCCGAAGAGCCGCTTGAGCTTCTTCTTCTTGCACGCGGGGCATTTGACGAGCGGTTCCTCGCTGATGCTTTGGAACGCTTCAAACTTGTGGGCGCACGCGCTGCATTCGTAGTCGTAGGTGGGCATGGTTCATCCAGACGGCTAGGACGCCGGACCCGTGGAAACAAGAACTTGGGCAGGGCGGACGACACGGTCATGTAGCTGATAGCCGTTCCGCGCGATTCGCGTCACGTAGCCGGCCGCGAGTTCACTGCTCGGCTCTTGCGCGATCGCCTCATGCTGATGCGGATCAAACGGCAGGCCGATCGCGGGAATTTTTCGGCAACCATGTTGTTCCAAGTAGGTCGTGAATTGGATCGCGACCATCTTCACGCCTTCGACTAATCCCGACGCCTGTTGCGACTTCTCCGCCGCTTCGAGCGCGCGGTCGAGATTGTCCATCACCGACAGCAAATCGCGGATGAGCGGCAACGCGGCATAGCGACGCTCTTCCTCCGTCTCGCGACGGGAACGTTTTCGGAAGTTGTCGAGTTCGGCTTGCGCCCGCACGGCTCGTTCGTTCGCCTCGCGCAGTTCGCCTTCCAGCTTCGCCGTCCGCGTCAGCCATTCCCCATTCGACTCGCCACCGCCCGCCGACTCGAACGCCGAATCCACGCCGAAGTCGACGGGTTCGGCACCGGCCGCCGCATCCTGCGGCTGGCCTGACCGCGGGGAATGGGAGTGTGTCCGCTCGACATCCGACCTGTTCGTCTGGGATTCTTCCGTCATCGCCTCCACCTTCACTTGTCATTCAATCGCTCGTTCGCCTTATCGCTTGGCCCCGCGAAGTAGTCGCGGATTTTTTCCAAAAACGATTTGCGATCGGGCGTCACATCCACGTGTTCCAAATCCGCCAACTGCCGCAACAGCTCGCGCTGTTTCGCCGAAAGTTTTTTCGGCACCTCGATGAATGTCTGTACGAGTAGGTCGCCCGTCCGCCCCCCTCGGGGTTCGGGCATGCCTCGGCCGCCAATCCGAAACACGTCACCCGACTGAGTGCCGCTGGGGATGTCGAGGTTGGTGGGGCCCTCGAGCGTGGGTACTTCAACCGTCGCGCCCAACGCCGCTTGGCTATAGGAAATCGGCACCTGCAAAATCAGGTTGGTTCCATCCCGTTGGAACAGCCGGTGCTTGCGAACGGAGACAAAGCAGTAACAGTCGCCCGCCGGACCGCCATCGGGACTCGGCTCGCCTTCCCCCACCAACCGCACTCGCATGCCATCTTCGATCCCCCGCGGGATCTGAATGTCGAGCCGCACTTTGCCGGCCGTGTAGCCATTGCCGCGGCATTCATCGCACGGGTCGGTCACGATCGAGCCCGAACCGCCGCACGATGGGCAGGTCGTCTGAACGCGGAGAATCCCGGCCTGTTGCACCACCTGGCCGCGGCCGCCGCAGCGACGACAGGCGTCCCGCTGCGCGCCAGCGCGATTGCCAGTGCCGTTGCATTTGACGCACATCTGGCTGCGGGGGAACTCGACTTTCTTTGTCACGCCACGCGCGGACTCTTCCAGATCCAACGCGACATCGACGCGGATATCCGCCCCCCGACGCGAACGCTTCTGCCGGCGACCACCCGCTCCGCCGAACAAATCGCCAA
>JBIKVL010000964.1:0-2539 GCA_044356875.1 Pirellulaceae bacterium
GTGCATACCGCGAGCAATGCTCGTTTGGCAGGTTCACTGCGGAGACAGTTGGCGATGACAGTCATCGAGAATCTCCTGCGGACGAAGTGGCGGGGGCCGGGGCTGGGGCTGGAGCCGGTGCGGGCAAACGTACGATGAAGGGGACGCCAGCCCCCGTGTCGTCGCAGAGCCGCACTTGAAAACTCCAGTTGTTGGGAACAGCCGGATCGGCGTGTTGCGGCCCCTGGCAAATTTTCAGCAGGAGCCGATTGATGCCCGACTCGAGCTTGACTGGCGCGCTGAAGCGGTCGAGGCGAGTGCCGTTGAGCCATTGCCGGCGGGCGAGAACTTCCTGGCCGTTGAGCCAGACGGTGAGGTTGTCGTCGGCGCTGCAGCGGAGTTGCGCCGGCCGAGCCACGGGCGTATCGATTTCCGCATACGCGTATCCGACCGCTTCGCGTGCCGCCGCCAGCGCCTGAATTAGATCGACCTGTCCCAGCCGGTCCCGCGTCTCGTGAAATTTCCAAGGATTGTTGGCAGGCGACGTACCGGGAAACTTGGCGAGCGGATCAAAGCGAAAGGTTGGGTCTTGAGGAGGAAACTTCGCGTCGAAGCCGCTGGTGCCGGGAGCGTCGAACGGACCGACGAGATACCACCGATTCACGAAGCCGAGGTGGCGGATAGGATCGACGGCTTCCCCGGTTTCGCTCAGTTTTCGCGCGGCCAACAACACCTGATCGCTTTCGCGCGCATGGCCGAAAGCCGACTGGAAGAGTTTCCGCGCGGCGTCACGGTCGCCGCCCTTGGCCGCCGCGTCCCCGGCGCGAAGCGTGGCGTCGACCGCGTCCGAACGGAATTCGGGATCGTCAAGGCAGGTGAGCATCCAGGGCGCCGCGAACGTAGGGTCGAGCCGTTCGACGAGCCGGAGCGCGAGCCGCCGCGACTTGCCGCTTCGCGTGCGGTCACGAACATGGCTTTGAAGCGCGGCCATCGGCCACTCGATCGCCAGTTTTCCGCCAACTGGCTGAGCGAACGAACGCTCGGTGATATCCTCGAACACCGTACGCGCCCAGTTGGCGCCAACGGCGTTGGAATCGTCCATCACGCGGAGAAGTCGCGGGAGTAGTTCTGGCCCGAGGTGCCGGAGCCGGTCGGCGGCGGCCTGAGCGTTTCGGCTTCCCTTCGAGTTCGGGCCGGCGGCAGCGAACATTGCCAAATCTCGATCGATATCAGACGGGTGGCCGTTTTCTTTCGAGGATGAAGCGGGGCTGTCAGCGGACTCCGACTTGCCATGTTCCGGCAACAGCAGTTCCAACGATTCCGCGACCCAACCACTGTGCCAGTCGTGCATGCGCCTCGGACCATCGCGATAAGTGTGGGGAATGGACAGTTCGTCGAGCAACTGATGGGTTCGCTCGTGCTCGCCGCGGAAACTTCCGTAGCCGGTCAACACGAGTCGTGGTGGAGCGGCCCCTCGCAACTGGCCCGCCTGTTGCCGCAGCAAGGTCGAGATTTCGTAGCGGCGGAACGTCGCGTCATCGCCAAAGATATCGCCCGAGCCATACAGACCGGGGCGATTCATCATCAGCGGCGCGTCCCACGCCGCCGCCCGTTCGAACCGGTCGGGATGGAGCAATAGTAGCGCCCATGCGCCCCAACCCGATTTGCTAAAGCCCAGCAGCAAGCGACCCGCGCGTTCCGCTCGGACGGGGTAACGGGCCTCGACAAACGGCACGACGTCTTCGAGGAAATAGGTTTCCTGCCGCGAATCGGCCCGCTGCGGATGGTCGGCATACCACGGCAGCCGCGCGAAAGTCGGGGCGGCGAACACGACGCGAAAACGCTGGTGCAGCTTGCGTTCAAGCACTTCCCGGATCGGATCGCCATAACGCGATTCGCGATTCGCTTCGACGGGCAATAAAAAAACGACGGGCACGCGCGGCGCGGAGGATCGATCGGCCTGCCATGCGGCCGCCAAGTCCGGCGGCAACAAAACCCGCAGCTCCGTTTCCCCCGACTGCCGTGGCGACCGCAGTTTGTGGCTCCACACGCCCGCCGCGTCGCGGGTGGGCGGCGACACTTCGAGCGTTGCGACCGCCGGCGGACCTTTCGGGACTCGTGTGTCCTGGGCGATAGCACGAGAGGACAGAAGCGGCGCGAAGAGCAGCCCTGCTCCGATCACGAGACGCCAAAATACCCGGGAACCGCCGACATATCCGCTGTGTTTGCCCATCGATTTGACGCTCCGAGAGTTGGTAGCGTCAGATGATACGCGATTCTTCCCCGAATAGGGCCTTCAACACGCGGGTGCCTCGGCGATCGATCAAGCGGAGCGGCATAAGCCGCCCGGCCCGATGACGCAACGCATCGCGAGCACCGACGCCGATCGCGTTGAGGCGCCAATTCGAAATCCATGTTCACCGGCACGCTGGCCGGGCGGCTCACGCCGCTCCGCTCCGACATGCGGGAATGACCGCTCCCTGCAACGCGCTGGCCGGGCGGCTTACGCCGCTCCGCTCGGACATGCGACAACATGGCACCCCACCAGCCATCGCCTACG
>JBIKVL010000085.1:0-9275 GCA_044356875.1 Pirellulaceae bacterium
GGCCGACCCTCGAGCAATTTCAAAGAATCGATTCTTGTCCTTGAGGCTTTGTTTGCCATTGCCTTCGGCAATGTTTAGCGGAATCGACTGGGCAGCACGCAGCCATTGATCCCGAGCTTGTCGATTAGAACCGCTGAGGGATTTTGCGATCTGATACGAGAATGCCACGTAGGCAATCGATAGTCGATAAACGTCGAGTCGTTCATGATCGAACGTCGGTTCTGTCATCACGATCCTGTCGATCGGTGTGTTCGATCGGCGTTGGGGTCGTAAGGTCCGCGTCTGACGCGGGAAACACTTTCTGCTTATGGGTAATGCCAAGCTGCGAGCGAGTCGCCGCGACAAGACCATTCTCCGGATCATGGTCTGGACTTGCGTGATGGCGGGCAACGGCGCCGGCGCAGGCACCGTGAGTGCCCAGGCTCCAACGACGCTTCAGTTCCCAATATTCAGCTCATTTTCGTCCAGTACTTCGGTCGCGGTGCCGGATCGCGGTTCGATCGTGGTGGGCGGTGTCGAGCGCGGTGCGCAAGGCTTGCTGTCCCAAGGCGTCCCCGGTGCCAGCCATGTCCCGGGCGCCGGTCGACTTTTCAGGAATCAGGCCGTCGGACGCGAGGTGGGGCAATCATCCGCCCAGGTGTCCGTCTGGATCCATGACCTGCGAGCCATGGACGAAGCGCTTTTGGCGGAGGCTCGGTCCAACCGTTCCGCCAACGACCGCGCTGCCAACGACCCTGCTGCCTCGCGCGGCGGCGATGCTCGGGGCGGGATGGCGCCCAGGGGTGAACGACCGGTGGCTGTCGACAGTGTCGCCGAAATCCGTCGCCAGCGGGCCCTGGAAGTCGACCGAGCGGAAACCGAGGCGCGCGATCTTTTGCGGCAGGGAGATCAAGCGAGCGTGGACGGCAAGCCGGGTGTCGCCCGGATCTACTATCAGATGGCGGCTCGTCGATCGCCCAGCACGCTCGGCCCCGAAATCCAAGCCCGCCTGCGGCGACTTTCCCCGGGTCCACGAAACTAGGCTCGACCTGAGGCGAACTCGATGGCCAATCCGCAGCGGGGCGGCCATTGTCGCAGACCACTCCAGGGTCCGCTCGACCCCGTCGGTCCGCCTTTCCCAAAGCGAACCGATTGCTGACCACGAGCACCTCGGGCGCGATCGCAATCCTCTTCAAAGCCTCTAGCTTGCCGAGACTCGCCGTTTCCTTGGTCGAAACCGAGTGAATCCGTCGGAAATCATCACACGTTTCGGCAGGCTGTACCGATTATTCCTGCAATAGCGATTTTAGCGGTCGCAATGACGGGCTTGGGGAGAAGGATCTCCCGGAACGCGGGTCCGTCTCGCCGGAGGCACACAAGGACGATTTCCCATGCGTCAGCGGTTCATGACAACTCGCCGCCTAGTCTTGCTGGGTGTGGTGGGTGGATTGGCGACCACTTGGCTGCTTTCCCTAGTAGCGAAGGGATCGCGCGAAGCGGCGCCGAAAACAGCAAGCTCTACCCACACGCCCCCAGGTTCAGCACCCAGCCTGTTAGGCGAGTCGAAACGTTCGGATTCGTTGCGACTGCCCGAGAAGCTGCGGCTGCCCACCGGCGGCGACCATCTGGCAGGCCCCAATCCGTCAGGCCCCAATCCGATAAGCGCGGCTGCGGCCGACTTCCGGGCTGGAGGCAAGTTCGGACAGGCGAACGATGGCTCGGCGGGCACGATTCGCCCCGTGAATCACGAAACCGACGGCGACGAGTCGGCGGCCAGCGCGGCCGCGCAGGGCGGCAACACGCTGCGGGCTGGCGGCCCGCCTCCCGACGACATGCCCGCTACCAACTCGGATCAACCGTCGCCGCAGGCAGTGGCCCCTGTTCCGAACGTTCCACCCAACGGCGCCGCACGCGATTCCCAAGCTGTCCAGGGTTACCCGACGAACGGCCTGGACGCGAACCGCTTGGCCGACGAGCTCCGCAAACGCTACGGCAAAGTGCCGCAAGTGCGGATCGTCCCCGATCCACGGACTCGGCAAGTCATCGTCATGGCGCCACCCGCCGTGCAGCGGGACGTCGCTGAATGGGTTCCGCGACTAGCCGCGAAACTGCGGGCCGTCGGGGCCCTCGCCCCGCAAGACGACGCCCGCAATCCGGTCGGCGAGTCTCGTCAGGGAACATCGAGCATCGTGCTGGCGGACACCGCCGCCGTGCCCGCCACGCCGCCCGCACCGTACCGTTTGAACCATCTTGGTTCGCGGGAACTGCAAGTCGGCCTGCGAATGCTGTGGGGCGACCGGCTGCCGATGCAGGCGAGCGAAGACGGTGCGAGCGTGGTCGTGACATTCCCCGGCCGTTGGCAACCAGCGCCCTCGATGCGTTTGGACACGCGGCAAGGCGTCGTCGAATTCGATGGGCCGAACGAAGGGCGACACGCGGTGGCCCGGCTGGTCGCGGCGCTCGACCGGCCCGCGAACGCCAACGCCGTGGACGCCCTCAGTCAGCAAATCCTGCCGGTCCGGGGACGCGATCCGCAGCGTCTGCAAAACACGCTCGTCGCGCTCCATTCGGCTTTCCAGGATACTGCCACCCAGCCAGCCGCTGCCCAGCCAGCCGCCGCCCAGTCAGCCGGTGCTCAGCCAGCCGGTGCGCAGCCAGCCGGTGCGAAGCCAGGAGCCCAGCCAGGCACCGCGGTCGCGGGCCAGCCTCCTGCGAAACTCCCCGGTACCCCCGGCGGCACACCGCGTCCTGGCGGTCCCGAGGAAAAAGCCGGTGAAGCGGCTGGCGATGGCGCGGAGCGTGGCGAAGGCGATGACGAGTCGGGGGGGCTCATCGGCAACGTGCAAATCGAGTTCCTCGAAGGGCTCGATGTGATTGTGATCCGCGGCAAAAAGAAGGACGTCGAGCGGGTCACGAAGATCATTCAGGAAATCGAACAACTGACGCTCGAAACAAAACCGGTCGTGCAGATCTATCCCTTGACTCACACCAACAGCAAGGCGATCGCGGATCTGCTCTTACAGGTTTACAACCAGGTCCTGCAGTCGCGGCAGGGCCAAGTTTCCATCACCGGTCTTGTGAAGCCGAATGCGTTGCTGCTGATTGGCCGCAACGAAGCCGTGGCAACGGTGGTCGACTTGATCCAGAAATTGGACCAGCCCGTCGAGCCGGACGCGACCCTCAAGGTCATCCGGCTGAAGCACATGGGCGCGGCGGAGGCGGAGACGACGATCCGCACGTTCTTCGGCCAACAGCCGATCGGCGGTGGAACAGGCGCCGGTGGCGCGGGCGGCGCCTTCGGGCCCGGAGGCGGTGGGCAAGGCGGACAGGGTGGATTCCAAGGCGGCGGAGCAGGTGGCGCGCAGGCGGGCGGCGCCGCCGGCGCGGGCACCAACCTCGCCACTCGGCTCGTGATCGTCGCCGACATCCGCACCAGCTCGCTGATCATTCAAGCCTCGCCCCGCGACATGCTGGAGGTCGAAAAGCTGCTTGAACAAATCGATGTTGAAGAAGGGCAAGCGACAAGCGAGCTGCGGATCTTCAAGCTGGCCAATACGCTGGCCCAGGACATGGCCAACGTCCTCCAATCCGCGATCCGCGGCGCGGCGGGCGGAGCGGCCGGTGGCGGAGCGGCGGGCGGCGCCCAGGGCCAGCCCGGCGGCCAGGGCTTCAACCAGGGAAACCAAGGCGGTGGCGGAGCCGCCGCCAGCACGGCCGCTGGCACCGCCCGGCCGACTAACTTGCAGTTCGTCGCCGTCGACGCCTTGCAAAAGAAGGTCGTCGCCTCCGGCATCTCCTCGGATGTCTTCATCACGGCGGATGTCAGTGGCAACTCGCTGCTCGTTCGAGCGCCGACGAAAAGCATGGAACTGCTCGCCGCCATTATTAAAGAGCTTGACAGCCTTCCGGCGGCCGAATCGCAAATCAAAGTGTTCACGGTTTCCAACGGCGACGCCACTTCGCTGGCCCGCATGCTGCAAGGCTTGTTCGGCCAACAGGTGACGATCGGACAAGGCACCGGCGGCGCGTTTGGCGGCGGGGCCTTCGGAGCGGCCGGATTCGGAAACATCGGCAACCTCGGCGGGCCGGTGGGCGGACCGAACGCGGGCGATAGCGTGCTGGTGCCGTTGCGTTTCGCCGTCGACGCCCGCACCAACAGCATTATCGTGTCCGGTTCGTCCGGCGACCTAAAAGTGGTCGAGGCATTGCTGCTGCGGTTGGACGAAGGGGACGTGCCCCGCCGCCGCCTGACGATTTACCGGCTCAAAAACGCGCTTGCGCAAGACGTGGCCAACTCGATCACCCAATTGCTGCAACAGCAACGCCAGGTCATCAACCAAAACCAGTTCTTCAACCAGGCGGTCGCGCCGTTCGAGCAACTGGAACGCGAGTTCCTCTTGCAAGCCGAGCCCCAAACCAATTCGCTGGTCGTCAGCGCTACGCCGACGTTCTACGACGAGATCATCAAAATGATCGAGCAACTGGACTATCGACCGCCGATGGTGATGATCCAAGTGCTGCTAGCGGAAGTCCAGTTGAACAATTTGTATGAAATGGGCGTCGAACTCGGCTTGCAAGACTCGCTGCTGTATGACCGCGGTTCCGTGACCAGCAACAACGTGGGCTTCAACTTCAATAACGCGGGCACGGTGAACGCGTTGCCCAACTCGACGAACTCGGGCCGCTCGACGGTCGCCTCGCAGGGACTGTCGAACTTTGGACTCGGGCGGGTTTCGCCCACGACGCAGTTCGGCGGCCTCGTGCTGTCGGCAGCTAGCGATTCGGTAAATATCCTGATCCGCGCCTTGCAGCAGTCGGGGCGGTTGCAAGTGTTGAGCCGTCCGCAGGTCATGGCGATCCACAACCGCCAAGCCCAGGTGATCGTGGGCAAGCGGATCGCCCGGCTGCAAGGCACCACGCAAACGACCAACGCCGTCACTCAAAACGTGTCTGATGTGGACATCGGGTTGATCCTCAACATCATTCCGCAAATCAACGACGACGGCGTCATTCTGATGAACATCCAGGCGGAAAACTCATCGCTGAGCGACAATCAAAAGGACTCGCTGTTTGTGCCCAGCGCTACGGGCACCTCCTCGACGGAGATCAAAGGTATCAACTCGACCAGCGCCGTCACGACCATCAGCGCCAAGGATGGCCAGACCGTGGTGTTCGCGGGTTTGATCCAATCGTCCAAGACGGTGACGAACCGTCGAGTGCCTTATCTTTCGGATATTCCCGTCCTGGGCAAATTGTTCGAATACAACTCGAATTCGCAGGACCGCCGCGAATTGATGATTATCATGACGCCCAAGATCGTGAAATTCGACGAGGATTACGACTGGATCAAGGGAGTCGAGTCCGAGCGGATGAACTGGTGCCTGGGCGATGTGGTCAATGTTCATGGCGACGTGGGCCTCCAGGGTGGCAGTTGCTTGAATTGCGGCGATTCGCTGCCCGTCATTTACCCCGACCAAGACCCCACCGGCAGCAAATATTTTTATGATCCCAACGAGGCTGTGCCTCGTTCCCTCCAGAGCCAGCCGACGCCCGCCAAGGGTGCCGGACCGCGTGGCGAGATTGGCACGGGAGAGGTTGGCGCGGGAGAGTCCAGCTCGGGAGAGGCCGCGCCCGTACTGCGGCCGGTGTCGCCAAATTCGTCCCGCCGCGACCCCGCGCTGGGGATGCGTCCCGTGCAACCCGCCTCGTACGGAACGCCAGCCTCCGCTACCTCGGCGATGTCGAACACTCCGTCCACCGCCTACGGTCCGCCAGCCGCTTACAGTCCGCCAGCCGCCTACGGCCCGCCGGCCGCGTATGGCCCGCCGGCCACATCAGGTCCGGTCTACGGTTCCGCTCCCGGAGCCCGTTGACCGGGCGAGTTCCTGGCCGCGAAGACTCTACCTGACTGATCCCCCGCCGCTCGCTCGATTGCTCCATCGCGGCGGTCGAATCCAAGGAAGCTTGCCATGAAAGATTCAAGAGACGATCGCCACAAAGGAGCCATGGATACGCGTTTTCGCGTTTCCTTTCGCCCTTCTCTATTCGCCCCGATGCTGCTCGCGTTGTTGACCTGCGGCACCGGCTGCCAGACCTGGATGAAACCGCCCGCGTTCGCCAATCCGATGACTTGGTTCAAGAGCAAATCGGCCGAGGAAAAGCATGGCGTGCCGCAGCGGCTGGTGGTGCTCTGGGCCGACGATGTCATGGAACAGGCTGGAAAGCCTTCGACCCGCGGCTTTGGCGGCCGAATCTATTTCTACAACGCCGAGGACAAGCCCGTCCCAGTCGAAGGACAACTGACCGTTTACGGTTACGACGACACCGTCCCCAAGAAAGGATCGCAGCGGAATCCGGATCGAAAGTTCGTGTTCACGCCCGAGCAATTCCAATCGCATTTCAGCGAATCGCAGATCGGACCGTCGTACAGCGTTTGGATTCCCTGGGAAGACATCGACGGACCGCGGCGCGACATCAGCCTCGTGCCGGTCTTCATTACGACTTCCGGCAAGGCGATCATGGGACCGCAGACGATCAACGTGCTCGCGGCCCGCACTCCCGAAGGCGAAACAAAGTACAACCAATTGCGAATGAGTCAGCGTACGCACCATGGTCCGTTAGCGCAAGCGTCGCATCTCGAAGCGACGGCCAGCGGAAACACGGGCGCCGCCACGGCGGGCGCCGATCCGCTCTCCGCCCCTCCCTCGCCCGCGCCGGAACGGCCAACGCGTGTCGGCCTGCGCACCAGCACCATCCCACTCCATGGGGCGCTGTCGGAACGCCTGCGAACCGCCCCGCCGACGCCACCGATCGGTTTTCAATCGGCTCCGATGAATCCGCCCAACGCGGCGCCAGGAACGACGGGAGCGATAGGCGCACTAGGCGCACTAGGCGCAACAGGGGCAACAGCGACGCCAGGAGCGTCGAGCGTCACTCCCGCCGTCACCCCGCCTTCCGCAGCGTTGCCGAACGGCAGTCCCACCACCGCCGGGCAGTCGACCAACTTCGGGCCTGCTGCGGAGGCGTCGCCAGCGTTCCGGCCCACAACCCGTCCCCTGATGCCTCCTGCCTCGTTGATGCGGTAGTCAGGGCGGATTCGCTGGTTCAGGTCTAGTCGTACCACCAAACGTCAACCGTCTGGCCCGCCGAGTATCCCGAGCACTCTTCGGGGACGAGCACGAAACCATCGGCGCGTGTGGTCGAACTGAGTAGCGAGGCGCCCGCGATCCCCAGCGCCTCCAAGCCGCTGGCGCCCACTCGAACGCGCGCGTAGTCAAGGCGTCCCTCCACGGACGCGATGGGCTGGGCGAGCACCGCTTGGCTGTGGCGGTAGGGCCAAGCGGCTGGACGTCCGCCGAGCACTCGAATCGCGCGGCCCGCGAAGAAGTCGTAAGCGCACAGACACGAAACGGGGTTTCCCGGCAGCAAAAACACCAGGCGACCGTCGAGCGTGCCCATGCCGGTCGGGCTGGCCGGTCGCATCGCGACGCCGTGGACCGCCAACTCGCCATCGCGGGCCAGCAGCAAAGGTGCGTGATCTTCGCCCCCGACACTCGAACCGCCCGACACCAGGATCACATCGGCGTCGGACCGCAGCGCCTCGGCGATCGCTTCCGGATCGTCCGGAACGACGCCATTCGACACGGCCAACCCGCCATCGCGCGCGACAAGGGCCGCGAGCATGGGACCGTTGGCGTCGGCGATCCGCACTCCCGTCGGCGGCGCGCCCGCTGGCAACAACTCGTTGCCCGTCACCACCAGACGCACTCGGGGACGCGCGACCACCGGCACATGCTCGATCCCAATCGACGACAACACGCCTAAATCCTGCGGTCGCAATCGGCGGCCGGCTTCAAACACCAGCGCGCCGCGTTGCAGGTCTTCGCCGCGGCGACCCACATGCTTTCCCGCCGGTATCGGTTCCGTCAGCAGGACAGTCACGCCGCCGTCGACACCACCACCGCCACCGCCACCGCCAACACCACCACCACCGCTGGCAACGGATACTCTTTCCACAGGAACCACGGCGTCGGCGCCCAGTGGCAGCGGCGCGCCGGTCATGATCCGCACGCATCCGCCGGCGACAACTTCCCCAGCAAACTCGCGGCCAGGATAAACCTCTCCGATCACCCGCAGCGTGACAGGCGCAGTGGCGGTCGCCGTGGCCACGTCGACCGATCGCACCGCGAACCCATCCATCATCGCCCGCTCGAAACCGGGCACATCGTAGCCGCTGACCATGTCCCGCGCGAGCACGCGGCCGCCAGCGGCGGCCGGGCTGACGGCTTCGTCGTCGAGCGTGAACAATTGGGCGTCAAGCCAGCTCAACGCGGCGGCGACACTGACGCGGCGAGAAAAGCCACGCATGCGAACATCCGATTCGGGCGGCGGCAAAGGATCGCTCATCGGGGCGTCGACGACTCCATGCTCGGGTGTTTGTCACTGTTCGCGCTTACGCTTGTTTCCGGGCCTACGCTAGTGTTCGCGCCTACGCTTGTGCTCGTCGTGTTCGCGTTAAGCTCGCGCGCCACTTCGCCCGCCAACTCGGCCGCGATCCACTCATTGGCCCGTGTATTCAAATGGTGATCGAAGCGGAAGTACAGCGGCTCGTCTGGCCGCGTTCGGCGACGTTCTTGGAATATGGGACGGAGATCGAACGCTTTGATTTGAAGTTCCTCGGCCAGGCCCCGGACCGCATCATAGGCCCGCGCGTCGGCCGCGACGGCGTCGGCGTCCAGTTCGAGAACGCGAATGGTATCGGCGAGCGCTTCGGCATCCGTCTCGGGGTGAATCATTCGCAGCGTCGGAATCAACATCAACCGCAAGGGAATGCCATCTTCCTCCGCCAGCGTTTGAAACCGCCGCAATACCCATCGCTGCCGAGCCACCGCTTCCTTCCAGTCGTCAGGGTGGTGGTGGAAATAGTACGCCTGATTCAGGCCTTGCCACACGGGACCGGCGTTCGCGAGCGCCGCGTACTCGATGCGATCGAAATACGGATCGCCCATGCCCACGTGACGCACCACCGCCCGCCGCAACCATGCGACGCGCGTGAGCGCGTGGTAGGTGGACGAATAGTCGCGCAGCGGCTGCTTGAGCTGTTCCAACCACGAACGGTTGCGAGCCGATTCCATGGACGGCGCGGCGGCTGCGGCGGTCCCGACATGTTCCAACCGACCATCACGCCGTTCCAAGCGAACCGGTAGGTCGGTGCGCATCAAATCCGCCAAATCATTGCCAGCGTAAAACGACACCACCAACAGATCGGGGCGGAAACGCCGATGCACCCGCTCATA
>JBIKVL010000086.1:0-9274 GCA_044356875.1 Pirellulaceae bacterium
GAACGCGCGATCCGGGTGCAACGCGACTACCTGCTCAACCGACAGTACGTCATCCGCGACGGCGAAATCGTGATCGTGGACGAATTCACCGGCCGTCTGGCGGAAGGCCGCAAATGGCGCGACGGCATCCATCAAGCGGTCGAAGCCAAGGAGGGCGTGGAAGTCACCGTGCCCACGGGTCAAGCCGCCCGCATCACCATCCAAGACCTTTTCCTCCGCTACAAACACCTCTGCGGCATGACGGGCACGGCAGGCAATTCGGGAGCCGAATTCCGACGCCTGTACAAAATGCAGCCGATCCCCGTTCCCACCAACCGGCCGCCTCAACGCCGCTACCTAGCCGACGGCGTGTACGGCTCCAGCACCGCGAAATGGGATGCGATCGTCGCTGAAGTGATCGAGACGCACCGCTCGGGCCGCCCCATCCTCATCGGCACCCGGTCGATCGACAAGTCGATGCATCTTTCCAACATGCTTCGCGACGCTGGCATTACCCACCAAGTGCTCAACGCCAACGAAATCGTTAAGGAGGCGGAGATCGTCGCGATGGCCGGCTTGCAGGGCAAAGTCACTGTCGCAACCAACATGGCGGGCCGCGGCACCGACATCAAACTGGCCCCAGGCGTCGCCGAATTAGGCGGTTTGCACGTGATTTGCACCGAACTGCACGACGCCGCCCGCATCGATCGACAGCTCGCGGGACGCTGCGGGCGACAGGGCGATCCCGGCTCCGTACGCCAATTCCTGTCGCTGGACGACGACATCGTCCTCGCGGGCTTCGGTCCCAAACGCGCCGACAGGCTCAAGGAAATGGGCGAAAACGCCGTCGGCGAATTCCGCCGACTCGGAAAAATGTTCCGCCGCGCCCAACGTCTGGTCGAACGCCGCCACTTCCGCGACCGCATGATCCTGCTGCACTACGAACGCCAACGCAAAAAAATGCAGCTCGAAATGGGCCAGGACCCGTACCTCGATTCGGCCGACAATTAGCCGACAGTTTTCGAAGGCTTGCTTCCCGAAAACCGGGATTTGGGTAGGTTCCCGTACCATGACGAATGTAGGGAATTTACCGACTTTGCGGGGTTTGTAACGGCGTTGACGCGTTTAGCGGCCATGCGGGGCGTTCCAGGCCGATCCGGACGGGAATAGAGTGGCGCAACTTGGGGCAAAATCACGCCCATTTCCCCACGTCCACTAGCGCCAATGGTTTGTCCAATCCCGACCTGCGGCGTAAACTACCCTGCATCGCTTCGCGTCTAGTCGTTCGTTTCCGCTCGCACTTCCCGTCGATCGGCGTCAGGCGGCAACTCCGGCGGTCACTCGGCTCCTGGCCAGCGCAACGCAGAGAAGGAAAATGGTCCTATGTCATCGGCCGAACAATCGTCGGTTAGCCAGCAGCACCTCGAAGACACGAAACAGCAAATTCGAGCGCTGGTCAACGAGATCAACCAGTTGTCGAAGAGCGAACTGGGGCCGGATCAGTATTTCCCCGAGGTGCTGAAACGGATCATCCAAGCCTTGGCGGCGGTCGGCGGCGCTGTCTGGACGATGTCGGAAAGCCGGCAGTTGAAGCTGGTTTATCAGCAACAGATGAACAGCTCGCTGCTCGATGCCCAACGAGAGGACGCGGTCCGACACAAACGGCTGCTCGATTACGTCGCAGGCAGTAGCCAGCCCCAATTGATTCCCCCAAAGTCCGGGATGTCGGATGAACGGGCGGGGGGCAACCCCACCGAGCACTTGCTGGTGATCGCGCCGCTGATGGTCGATGCGGCGGTCGAAGGGGTGGTCGAGATCTTCCAGCGTCCCAATTCGCAACCGAACGCCCAACGCGGTTATCTGAAGTTCCTCGTGCAAATGTGCGAGCAGATCGCCGAGTGGATGAAGACGCGGAAGCTGCGGCAATTCAGCGATCGCCATTCGCTGTGGGCCCAGGCCGACCAGTATGCCCGCTTGGTCCACGAGAGCCTGGATTTGCAGGAGACCTCGTACACGATCGTCAACGAAGGCCGGCGCGTGCTCGGCTGCGACCGCGTCAGTTTGGCGATCCAGCGGGGCCACAAGTGCGTCATCCAGGCGATCAGCGGCCAAGACACGCTCGATGACCGCTCCAACGTGGTCGTGAAATTGGGCCTCTTGGCGACCCGCGTCGTGGCGGCGGGCGAGCCGCTCTACTATTCGGGCAACACTGCGGACATGCCGCCGCAGCTCGAAGAGGCCGTGCATGACTACGTAGACGAGTCTTACTCGAAATCGGTCACCGTTTTGCCGCTCCGCAAGCCGGGTGAAACGGAGACCGTTGGGGCCAAAGACGCCTTGGGCGACAGGCGTGTCGAGCGGGAAATCCTTGGCGCGTTGATCATCGAACAAATCGACAGCGAACTGCCACGCGAAGTCATGGATTCGCGGATCGACTTGGTCTACGAACACACGACCCGGGCCATCGCCAATTCGCTGGAACATAACAATCTGTTCCTCATGCCCGTCTGGCGGACAATCGGCAAACTAGGCTGGATCGTCCGCGCCCGCACGCTCCCGAAAACGCTGACGATCTCCGCCGCCTTGCTGATCGTGCTCATCGGACTCTGCGTGATTCCCGAGACCTTCGAACTGCAGGCCAAAGGCGCGTTGCAGCCCGTCGAGCAACGCGACGTGTTCGTCACCGAGCCCGGGATCGTTCGCGTCTTGAAGGTCAAGGACGGCGACAAAGTGAAAGCGGGCGACGTGCTCGTCGAACTCACCAGCGACGACCTAGCCCGTGAAACCCAGCGAATCGCCGGCGAACTGGACACGGCCGCCGAAGAAGAGTCTTCAGTGCAGCGAGCCAAGCTGCAACCCAATCTGAAAGACACCGACCGCGTGCGGCTTTCCGGCCGCGCCGCCGAACTGCGGGAGAAGACTCGCAGCCTCCGCAAACAACTCGACCTGCTCAACAAAAAACGCGAACTGCTCAAAGTCACCAGCCCGATCGAGGGCACCGTGGTGTTGTCGTGGGATATCGAAAAGGCGTTGCTGCATCGGCCGGTCGAACGCGGGCAGGTCTTGATGTCGGTCGCCGATACGACCCCGCAAGCCAAGTGGGAGTTGGAGCTGTACATGCCCGAACGCCGCGTCGGTCACGTCCAGCACGCCCAGGCATCGCTAAAACGCCAGGACCTCGACGTGACCTACATCATGGCCACCGAACCCGGCGTGCGACGCCATGGCAAAATCCGCTCGATTCACCCCACGACGCACATTCACGAACAAGAAGGCCAGACCGTACGGATCAAGATCCAACTGGACGACAAAGATCTGCCGTCCGATCTGCGTCCCGGGGCCAGCGTCATCGCGAACATCGAGGCCGGTCGCGCCTCGATTGCCTACGCCAAGCTGCACGAAGCGATCGAATACGTGCAGCGGATCGCGTTCTCGTGGTTCTAGGAACGGCGGCAAGTTGCAAGTTGCAAGTTGCAAGTTGCAAGTTGCTGGTTGCTGGTTGCTGGTTGCTGGTTGTCGGTTGATGGTTTTTAGTTGCCGGTTATCAGTTGTCAGTTGTCAGTTGCCAGTTGTTGACCGCTGATTACTGACCGCCGATTCCTGATTTTCGAATCTGTAGGCGTGTGGAATAGAGGGCGCCCTGTCGCGGCGCCGGAGGATCGTTTTCGATGCACAGCTCGACTCTTGGCTTTTCCCGGTTCGTCGGCGTGTCGCTCGCGGCGGCGGTTCTGGCTGTTTGTTCCGCGCGTGACGCGGCGTTCGCCCAGGCGACGAATCCGGGAGTGCGTCAAGTGCGCATTCCCCGAGCGTTGGTCGTGGCGTCCGAGGACGTCCAGATTCCCGCGAAGGCGGCGGGCCAGATCGTGGATTTGAAGGTGAACGAGGGAGATCGCGTCGAGACCGGTTCGATCTTGGCTGTCATCGACGATGAATTGTCACAGCGGCGGAAGGAAACCGCCCAGGCCGAGTTCGAGGCGGCGAAAGCGCAGGCGGAGAGCGACGCCGAGGTGCGATCGGCCGACGCCCGCGCCCGGTATTACGCCGAAGAGTACGCCGTCAACGAAAAGCTCAAACAGAAGGAGGTCGCCAGCCAAAGCGAGCTCCGCAAGATCAAGGTTCAGTGGGAGAACGCGATCGCGGACGTGGACGCGTCGCGGGTGAAGTTCAACATCGCCAAGTTGACACAGGCCGTTAAGGAAGCGACGCTCGCCCAGACGGCCGTCGAAGTGAAGAATTACCAGGTCGACGCCAAGCTCCGGCAACCGGGGCTAGTCGAGGTTGTCGAAGTGATGAAGCACGTGGGCGACTGGGTGCAGCTGGGCGAACCGATCTTCCGGCTGGTCAGCATGGAAGAGGTGCGGGTTCAGGGCCAATTGAACATCGGCGATTTCTCGCCCGAGGAGGTCGCTGGCCAGCCGGTGCAGATCGAGATTAACCGAACGTTGGGCGGCAAGAAGACCGTGCGGAAAGTTCCCGCGAAGCTCGACTATGTTAGCTCGGTGGTCGAAGCGGATGGCAGCTACCGCGTTTGGGCGAAGGTTCGCAACGTCGAGACGGCTCCGAACGTCTGGCTGCTATTGCCCGGCACGAATGTCGACATGATCGTGACCTGTAAGAACGTGCCAGCGGACGCAACGACGGCCGGGCGATAAGCCGCCGTCAGGTTTTTACGTTCGGGCTTCGGCCCGTGCCCTGCCCCGTTCGCGTTTTGTCGATCCAAGCCCCTATCCAGTTAAGCGACCATGGCGACGTTAGCGGACAGCTTGATCAGCAGCGCATCCCGCCCGTTGCGGCTGCGCGTGCGGCCCGACCTCACGGCGCGGAAGCACCGCTATCACGGCCGTTCGTACTGGGTGTTGAAGGAACCGGTCGGGCTGAACTATTTCCGATTCCACGAGGAAGAGTACGCGATCCTGCAGATGCTCGACGGCCAAGCCAGCCTCGAGACGATCAAGGAGCAGTTCGAGGACGAGTTTACTCCGCAAAAGATCTCCTACCCCGATCTGTTGAACTTCATCGGCAACCTGCATCGCAATGGACTGGTCATTTCCGAACAGGCGGGACAAGGCCGGCAGCTCAAAAAACGCGGCGACGCGAAGAAGCGCCAAGAACTGCTCGGCAAGTTCGCCAACGTCTTCGCGCTGCGGTTTCGCGGGATCGATCCCGAGCGGATTTTGAATTGGCTGCATCCGAAAACCGCATGGCTTTTTTCGGCCTGGTTTTTCCTGGTGTGGTGCATGGTTGGGCTCGGCGCGCTGCTCCTTATAGGCATCGAATTCGAGACCTTCCACGCTCGGCTGCCGGCGTTCCACGAATTCTTTTCCGCCAAGAATTGGATCTTCCTAGGCATCACCATGGCGGTGGTGAAGGTGCTGCATGAATTCGGCCACGGCCTGTCGTGCAAGCATTACGGCGGCGAGTGCCACGAAATGGGCGCGATGCTCCTGGTGTTTACCCCGGCGCTTTACTGCAACGTGTCCGACTCGTGGATGCTCCCCAACAAGTGGCACCGCGCTTTTATCGGCGCGGCGGGGATGTACGTCGAGGTGTTCCTGGCGTCCTGCGCGACGTTTTTGTGGTGGTTCAGCGAACCGGGGATGCTGAACCATATCTGCCTCAGCGTCATGTTCATTTGCAGCGTCAGCACGGTGGTGTTCAATGGAAATCCGCTGCTGCGGTTCGATGGCTACTACATCCTGATGGACCTGTCCGAGATCCCTAACCTCCGGCAGAAATCGACCGAGGTGGTGCGGCGGTTCCTCGTCGAACTCTGCTTGGGGCTGGAACAGCCGGAGAGCCCCTTCCTTCCGCAAAAGAATCGTTTTCTGTTCGGAGCGTACACGGTCGCCGCCGTGGCCTATCGCTGGCTGGTCACGTTCTCGATTCTTTACTTCCTGAACAAGGTGTTCGAGCCGTACGGGCTTAAGGTCCTCGGACAGATCATCGCCTTGACAGGTTTTATCGGACTGTTTATCCAACCTGTCTGGCAACTGATACGCTTCTTTTACACACCGGGGAGCATGCACAAAATGAAATTGCCGCGGGTTTACGCCACGCTCGGCGTGCTGACCGCCCTGGTCGCCGCCTTCATCTGGGTGCCGCTGCCGTGCCGGGTCACTTGCACTTTGGAACTCCGGCCGGCGGACGCGCAGTCGCTCTACGTGGCCGTGCCAGGCCGGGTGGTTGGCTGGCAGGTTAAACCGGGCGACAAGGTTTCGAGCGGCACCACCCTGGTCAATCTCGAAAACCTGGATCTGGAACGCGAGGTCGAAGACTTGGACGGGCAAGTTCGAGTCGCCACGACCGGGTTGGAAAACCTGGAGCGGCTCCGGTTCAGCGACCCGACCGCTGGCATGCAGATCGCGCCTCAGGAAGAACAAGTGATGGCGCTCAAGAAACTGCTCGCGGAAAAGACGGCTCAATTGGCGAAGTTGACCGTGGTTTCACCGGTGGACGGCGTGGTCTTGCCACCGCCTACTCGCGCCAAATCGGGCCCCGACGACGGACGTTTGCCCGGTTGGACTGGTTCGCCGTTCGACAAGAAAAACGCCGACGCCGCCTTCGCGGAAGGCGATCTGCTCTGCCTCATCGGCGAACCGCAGCGATTGGAGGCCGTGCTGGTTGTGGACCAAGTCGATATCGATTTGCTGGACGAAGGCGACGTCGTCCACCTGCAGCTCGAAGCCTATCCCAATCACATCGTGCATTCCAAAGTCGCTAAAATCGCGAACGACAAACTGGAGGCCAGCCCACCCGCGCTGTCCATCCAGCACGGTGGCGAGTTGGATACGCGGACCGATGCGATGGGTGTCGCTCGTCCGTTGCATCCGTCCTACCAAGTGCGTACAGGCGTGATCGAGCGGGATGACCTATTCTTGCAGGTCGGGATGCGCGGCAAGGCGAAGATTTCCACGCCCTGGAAACCGCTCGCCTACCGCGTCTATCGCTACCTGTCGCGAACGTTCCACTTTGAGTTGTGATGCGGACGGAAGACGGACGATGGGCCGCCTTCCACCGCTTGTGTTGTTGTTTTGTAGGAAAGAGGGAATACGATGTCGAATGCTGAAAACCAGGAAGCCCCCGCAGCCCCGCAGCAAGTGCAGATCGAAGTCGATGACTCGCACGTGATGGCCTGCTACGCCAATTTCTGCCGCGTGACCGGCTCGCCGGAAGAGCTGATCGTTGATTTCGGCCTGAATCCGCAGCCGATGGGCGTGCCGAAGAATCCGATCGGCGTCAGCCAACGGATTATCTTGAACTACTTCACCGCCAAGCGGTTGCTCGCCGCTCTGTCGATGTCGCTGCAACGCCATGAAGCGGTCTTCGGCGTCTTGGAAACCGACGTGCAGAAGCGCGTGAAGATCACTCGCTAGTCCTGGCGACGATCTCCGTGGGTGTTCCGCGATCCGGACAACTTGTTTCGGATCGCGGAGCCCACGACTGACGACCGTCGGCCACGGACGAACGCCGGATTCACAGCGAGAAATCGAGACCATCGGCCACGGACGAACACGCGCAGGCACAGACGATACGGTCTGGTCAAGCGTTCCGAAAGTTCGCGACCGGGTTCGTCGTGGAACCCGATTCCCACAAAATCCGCTTTCTTCCCCCACGCGGATTCGGCTACGATGTTGGCTCGGAAGGAAGGCCCGAGCGGCCCATGGCCGCGAGTCCTCGGATCGGCTCCCACTCCCGCCAAACATCTATCCTGCCTGAGATTCAGCCCGCCGTTTTACCGTCCCGCCCCACGTTGCCTGAGGTGTATCGCATGTCGCTGTCGCCTGCGCTTCGTAACGCGTCCCCCGGTTCCTTGGCCGCGCCGCTCGTCCGAGTTGGTTCGCGCCGCTGGTTTCTCGAACTGAGCCTGGCTGGCATGGGCGGGCTGTCATTGCCGGGAATCATGGCGGCGCAAGAGGCATCCGGTCGGCGTGGGGGCGACAAGAAGGCGGTGATCCTGTTTTGGCTTTCCGGCGGTCCCAGCCATATCGACATGTGGGATCCCAAGCCGGACGCTCCCCAGGAAATTCGCGGCCCCTACGACGTGATCGCGACCAAGATTCCTGGGGTTCAGTTTTCCGAACATTTGCCGCGGCAGGCGGCGATCGCCGACAAACTGACGGTGATTCGGTCGGTCGACTGCAAGGCGAGCAACCACACGCCAATCACGATGCAAGCCGGCAATCCGCTGGCGCGTCGGACGGACGATGGCCGCGAGGGCGGTGGTTACCCTTCGATGGGCTCGGTGGCGGCGAAGTTCCGCGGTCCGAACGACCCCAGTTTGCCGGCCTTCGTGGGCTTGGCCGATTCCTGGGTTTCCGATGTTTGGGAAGCCGGCGAGCTCGGCACGCAATACGCGCCGGTGAAAGGCAACGAACTGGCCGGCAAGTTCGGTATGCCGGCGGGAATCACGATCGACCATCTGCGGGACCGCGATCAACTGCGCCGGTCGTTTGACCGGTTTGGCCGCGAACTGACCACCAACCAGTCGCTGGAACGGCTGGATCGTTACACGCGCGAAGCATACGAGATGGTGCTTTCGGGCAAAGTGCAGCGGGCGTTCAACGTCGCCGAGGAACCGGCGGCGCTGCGTGCGGCGTACGGCGAGGACAGCATTGGGCAAAAGGCGCTGCTCGCGCGGCGGCTCGTGGAATCCGGCGTGACATTCGTGTTGGTGAGCGGCGCCTGGGGCTACTTCGATCACCATGGCGACAGCGTGCGGTGGGGCGGTATCGAAAAGGGGCTGACTCCGCTGTTGCCGACGATCGATCGCGTGCTCCCGACGCTAGTCACCGACTTGGAACAGCGCGGGATGCTGGACGACGTGATGGTGATGATGATGGGCGAGTTCGGTCGTTCGCCGATCATTAACAAGGACGCCGGCCGTGACCACTGGACGAACGTGATGTCGATGCTGGTGGCGGGCGGCGGTTTCCGCCACGGACAGACGATCGGATCCACCGATTCCCGCGGTGGCGACATCGCGGGCAACGCGGTGCGTCCGCAAGATTTGGCCGCCACGACGTTCCGCCATTTGGGAATCGATGTCAACGCTTCGTGGACCAACCGCTTCGGCCGCCCGATCCCGATCGTCACCGAAGGTGGCCGCCCGATTCCGGAACTCGCTTGATCCGGCTCCGTCGAGCCGCGCCAGCGCGTTCCCATCTGCCGCGCCGCGCATTCCCATCAGCCGGACCGCGCCAGCGGCCGGTTCTAGGCGAAAACGGCATCCACCGCCCAATCAACCGGCCGTTCGCGTTGATCCGACCGATCAACCGGCGGCTTGCGCCGAGCCGGC
>JBIKVL010000965.1:0-2532 GCA_044356875.1 Pirellulaceae bacterium
TGAACCGATCCATTGTCCGTGTCGACCTGGGGTTGCCCGTCCGGCTGTAATCCGGCGCCCGCCGAATCGTCCGTCAGGGCGGTCATGATCACCGGATAGCTCGGCAAACCCATGACCTGCAGAATACCGCCAACGCGGTCGTCAATCTCGAGCGGCCGACCGTTGATCACGAATCCCGCCGTGTCGGGAATGCTGGGATCGTTGGCTGCTCGGTCCTGGCTAGCCGCTTTCACCACCAAGCTTTGGCCCGGATTGCTTTCCAGCCGCAAGCCGCCGTAGGTGTGGAAATCGTAGATGTAAACCGTATCGAGCATCACATGGACGATGTCCGTGTCGTCCCAAACCGACTCAGTGGTCAACGTTTCACCGCGGACGACCATGCCGTTGATCGCGTTGTCCGCCAGCCGATTGTTCCTGACGAGCGGACCTTGGTTGTCCAAGAAGCCTGGCAGCGCGTCGATTCGGCCCGTGGACCGGCCCACGTCCGCGTTCAACTGCGAATTGAGCGCGTTCACGTTGATGCTGAGCGCCGGCCCGCCATTGTGCTGGAAAATATTGCCGACGATCGTCGGCTGAGCGCCCCGGACAAAGACCGAAGCCGCCTCGTTGAAGCCCCGCCCAAAGCGTCCTGACGGAGCCTGTCCCCCCAGCCCGTTCTCGTTGTACTCGAACGTCGAATTCGCGATTCGGGCCTTCGATTGGTGGATCTCCACCGGATTGAACGCGGTGAATGTGCCTTCCACGCGCGTTACGCCGCCACCACCCGCGACCACGACGTTGTCGAGGCTCGCTGAGCTGTACGGTCCGACATAGATTCCCGCCCAATCGCCGCTGCGCGGCGCGTTGGCGTCCGTCAGCAGGTCGAACTCGGTGTTCGATGCGCCGTCGTTCCGGGTCTGGAACGTGCCGCCCGCGCCGTACCGGTCGTCCGCCAACGAGGTAAACACGGTTTCCAACCCGTCGGTAGCCTCGGCCAGCAACTGCCCGCCCATCGCCGTCGAAATGCCGGCGCCCGACAGTTTGACCGTGAGGGCCGGATCGATCGCCAAGCGAGCGTCGAGCCGCGGTCGGAACAGCGACGTGGCTGACTCGTTGGTCAACACGGCCGCGAACGTCGTCCCATTGTCGGTGAATGTCGTGTCCGTTCCGTTCAACTGCGCGATCAACGTGTACGGTCCGGCGCCCGTCGGACCGCTGCGGTATAGCCGGCGCTGTGGCGAACCAACCGGGGCCGCCGGCAAGTTCGTCAGCCGCACGCGGTCACCGTTTTGGATGGCGACCGTCGTGGTGGCCAGCGACGCCAACCCCTCGTTGCCCTGAGCGTCGACGTTCGTGATTTTGTAGTTGTAATTGCCTTGCGTGAAGCTCGGTAAGCCGCCGCCCACCTGCCGCGTGACCGTGGTCAAGCCCACCGTGGGCCGCGTCGTCAATTGCTCGGGGCCGCCCGGCGTTCCCGCGATCACCAAGTTCTCGTTGAGCACGTGGACGATGTCGCGGTCGTCGAACCGCGCCGGCACCGTCAAGCGCCGCAGCGTGTTGCCAGCCGGAGTCCGCACCCGAACGAGTAATCCGTTGATCGAGTTCGCGTTGCCTGCCGCGTCGACCAGCGTGTTGCCATGAATGTCCGGACCGACTCGCGAGTAGTCCGAGGTGAACGCCACGAACTGGAACGGAGGCGAATGGAAATTGTCTTCCCGGAAGCTATCGGGCGTCGCCGACATCGCGGCGTCGGCGCTGCGGGTGATCGTGTTGAACGCCACCGTGGGCCGCGCGTCGACCAGATTGATCGGATTGACCGTCTGAGCGACGGCCGACACCACCACGGTTCCGCCACCGTAGCGGATGTCCGAGTTGGCGACGTAGTTCAGGAAGATCCCGCGGGACTCGTAGTTCAATCGCGTCGGATTCGTCGCGTCAATGTCGTTGCGGAACGCCAACCCGCCCCAGTTCCCCGCTTGAGGTAGCACGGTGTCGGGATTGTTGTCCCGCCCGATCGTCGCGTCGTCGTACGAAGTGAAGTAAACGTTTTGCGTCGGCGTTCCGAGCACTTGGAGCGAACCGCCGCTGCGATCGATTGTCGGCGACGTGCTGCCGACGTTCACCGCCGAACGGCGCATCTTGAAAATCGCGCCCGCGTCCACCATCACCGTGACGCCCCGGGGAACGTCCAACGTCGAGCCATCCGGCAGCGACGCGCTCAAGGAATTGAACCCGATCTCGTACGGCAAGTTGTCGGCCAGCGTCGCCGCCACGCCATCGGCCCCGTTGTTGCCGACGACCCGCACGATCTGACCCGGTTGGGCGGCGGCCAGAGCGGTCGCGAGATTGTTCCGCGGACTGGCGAGCGTTCCCGTGCCGCCGCTCGGCGCGGCCTTGTCCACATAGATGGTGTTGGCGGCCGTCTGCGTGCGGAACCAGAAGTTGTAGACTCCGCCCGGAGTGCCGTCCGAGTCGCCATCCAGTTTCACGCCGGTCGAGTCGACGATGGCCCGGACGGCTTGCGGCCGGAAATTGAACCGCAAGTCGTATTCG
>JBIKVL010000966.1:0-2530 GCA_044356875.1 Pirellulaceae bacterium
GCCGAGCTCTGCCGCGAACTGGAACAGTACGATTTGGAATACCTCGAACAGCCGATCCCCGCCGAGCCGCTCGCCGATGCCGCTTGGCTCCGCCATCAGACCCGCGTTCCAATCGCGCTCAACGAGAGCGTCGTCGACCCAGCCAGCGTACTGGCGATCCTGCGAGCGGACGCGGCCTCGCACATTCTCCCCGACACCCATATCGCGGGCGGAATCGGCCCCTGCGTGGAAATCGGCCATTTATGCGCGGCGGCTGGCCTGCCCTGCATCATGCATTGCGGCCACGACCTCGGTCCGAAGACGGCGGCCATGCTGCATGTCGCGGCCGCCTGCCCGGCCTACACGCTGCCCAATGATTCCACCTACTACGGACTTGCCGACGATGTGCTGACCGAACCGTTCCAGATCGAACGCGGCTCGATCGCCGTTCCCACCCGCCCCGGACTCGGCATCGAAGTCGATCGCGAAAAGCTCCGCAAATACCGGATCGACGGCTAGCGCCGCGCCTCGCTCGCCGGCGGCCCAACGCGAAAGTGCGACCATGGCCACCCCGCCGATCGACTCGACGCCCCAACCTCTCGGCCAAGCCACCACGGTCCGCTGGCGAGTCTTCGGGCTCGCCTTCGCGACCTCCGGAATCTTGTACTGGCATCGCTACGTCTTCGGCTTCGTCAAGCCAACATTGGCCGAGGAATGGAAGCTGACCAACACCGAGTTGGGCAAGTTGGACAGCGCCTTCTCGCTCACGTACACCTTGTTTCAATTCCCGTTGGGCGTCGCCGCCGATCTGGTGGGCGTTCACTTGGTGCTCAGCGGATTGGTGGTGCTTTGGTGCGCGGGCCTGTCGCTGCTGGCGATCGCGCCGTCGAGCGGCTGGGTGTGGATAGCGCAAGCGACCGTCGGCGCCGGCCAATCCGCCGTCTACGCGAGCCTCTCTCGAGTCGCTCGCGTCTGGTACCCGCCATCGATTCGCACGACGCTGCAGGGGTTGGTCGGAGTGCTCGCCGGCCGCCTCGGAGCCCTCAGTTCGTCGCTCGTGTTCAGCTCGCTGCTGCTCGGGTGGCTTGGGTTGTCGTGGCGGGCTTCAGTCGGCATCTTGGCCGGAATCGGCTTTCTGCACGCGGCGGCGTTCGCCTTGCTGTTCCGCGATTCGCCCCGGCGCCATCCAGGCGTCAACGACGCGGAGCTGGCGATCGTCGAAGGCTCTGAAGGCGGCCAGCGTAGCGACGGCGGTGCGGGAATCGCCCCGTCGCCCGCCACGCCCAAGGCGACCACGACTTCCCGAATAGCGATGGCGCGATCCTGGTGGCGTCGCCTTTCCTGGCGGTCGCTCGCGAATGTCTCCGCGCTCGGCGTGCAAACGATCCTCAGCACTTTCGCCGACAACATCTATGCCAGTTGGTTGCCGCTGTTCCTGCGTCAAACGCACGGCATGGAGTTCAAGGAGATGGGACTCTATTCGGCGTTGCCTTTGCTGGGCGGCGCGATCGCGGGAATCGTGGGTGGACAGTTAAATGACCGACTGATCGCACGCACCGGAAATCGACGCCGCGTCCGCCCCGGAGTCGCGATCGTCGGCAAGTCGCTCGCCGCCGCCATCCTCGGTGTCGCGTTGTGTTTCTACGACCAACCGTACCTGTTTTGCGGCCTGCTGTTCTTCGTGAAATTCTTCGGCGACTGGAGTCTCACCTCGACGCTCGGACTGATCACGGACATCGGCGGCCGCTCGACCGCCAGCCTCTTCGCTTTCAACAACACCGTGGCCGGAATTGGATTGGTCGCGGCTCCGCTGGTCTACGGCTATCTGGCGGACGTCTGGGGCTGGCGCCCCGTGTTCCTCGCGGTCGCCGTGACGTACGGACTGTGCGCCGCCAGTTGGTTCCTGCTCGACTGCACGATTTCGCTGGTGAACGACGACGACCCGCCTTGCGAACCTAACAGCCGCGTGTTGACCACGGACAACGCGGATGAACGCGGATGAACTGGTTGAACGCGGCTTGAAGAACGCGTTTAAGCGAGCAGTTCGTCGACCACTCGGGCGCCGGTGACATCGGGGTCGGTGAGCCGTTCCGGACGGCCGTTGTGCAGGTAAGTGAGCCGCCGATGGTCGATCCCAAGTTGTCGCAAAAGCGTGGCATGCAGATCGGGCACGCTGACCCGCCGCTCCACCGACTTGTAGCCAAACTCGTCCGTCGCGCCATGAATGTGGCCCGATTTGAAGCCGCCACCCGCCAGAAGCAAGCTGAACGCATGACGGTTGTGGTCCCGGCCATCCGCCCCTTCCGTAATCGGCAATCGACCGAACTCGCCCGTCCACAGCACAATCACGTCATCGAGCAACCCGCGTTGCTTCAAATCGGTAATCAATGCGGCACTCGGTTGGTCGACATGGCCGCAGATCGTCCGCAGGCCGTTCTTTAGGTTGGAGTGGTTGTCCCACGGCTGGAAAGACGGATCGAGCGGCGGGAATATCTGGACGAAACGCACCCCCGACTCGACGAGCCGCCGCGCCATCAGGCATCGAGTTCCG
>JBIKVL010000967.1:0-2527 GCA_044356875.1 Pirellulaceae bacterium
CCGCGTTCCCGGCGAGCCGACCGAGATTCCGCTAGGACGATTGCGGGATGCGGCCGCGCTCCGCTTCATGGCCCATTGTTTGGAGCGACTCGACCCGCGCGTCCTCGAACCGATCGTCACCGGCCAATGGCTCGATGGCTACGACGGTCCAGCCTTGGCCGCGCAAACGCGCTGTCCGACGTTGGTCTTGGAAGCCGATACGGCCGTCGCCGGCATGCTGCGTCCCCAGGATACTCGCTGGTTGCTCGAAAACCTGGCGGACGGCGCTGTGGTCCGGTTTCCAGGCGTCGGCCACTTGTTGCATTGGCAAGCGACCGAAGCGGTCCTCCGCGCCACACTCGCCTGGCTTGAGGCGTCTCGCGATGAAAACGCGCGCAGCGTTGGAGGTTCCCCATGAACAAACCCGCTACCAGCGACGACCGGGCCCCAATCACCGAGCCCCATGACAACGGCGCCGCGATTGGAAACACCGAGCCAATCGCGAAACCGGCCGCCGACGCGAATGCCAGCGCCGCGAATGCTAGCGCGGAGAATGCCAGCGCCGCGAATGCCAGCGCCGCGAATGCCAACGCGGCGGACGGCGGGAGCGCGGCGGGAAGGGGACGTCGCCGTTGGCGGCTCGCGGTGCTGGTGCTCGTGCTGGTGGCACTTTCGGCCGGACTGGGGATTCAATGGCATTGGCGATCGGCGGGCCAGCGGTTTCGACGCGGGCTGGAGGCGGCCGATCGGCGGGACGCCGCCGGGATTCGGCGGGAATTGCCCAATTGGCCGCGAGTGGACGCGTTCGAACCACATCGCCACTTCCTGGTCGGCGCCCTGTTCCTGCTCGACGGGCAACCCGAGGAGGCGTTGAACGAACTGCGTTACTCGCGGGATGTGCCGGAACTGCACGTCCGGACCATGACGCTCGCCGGCCAATCGCTGTATCAAATGGGACAACAGGCCGAGGCATTGAAGCCGTTGTCGCGAGCGATCGACGTCGATCCCAACGCGATCGACGCGCATCGCTGGATCGCTTCCAGCTACTACGATCTGGGCGCGATCCATCATGCGCTGTCGCACTTGCAGATCATCGCGACGCTCGATCCGCGCGATCCCCGGCCACATCGGCTGATGGGGCTAATGCACAAAGACTTTGAACACTACAGCGACGCGATCGCTTGCTACCGCGAGTCTCTGACGCGGGATCCGGCTCAATCGAGCGCCGGCGAAATCCGCCTGGAGCTGGCGGAATGCCAGACGAAACAACGCGAGTACCAAGACGCGTTGGCAACCTTGGCTGAAGCGCCGCAGCAGCCGGCGACGTGGGTGTTGGCGGCCGAGTGCCACATTGGGTTGACCCATGGAAGCGACGCCGACCCGTTGATCGCGCGGGCGTTGGCGAGCGACCCGGACAATCTCGCCGCGCGGATGCTCGCCGCCACGCGGAGCTTGGAGGCGGGACGCGTCGACGAGGCGGCCAGTCATCTGCGGCAAGCGGTCGACCGTCATCCACGCGACTACACGGCGCGCTTCAAGCTTTCGCAGGTCTATCGGCGAGTGGGCAAGATCGAAGACGCGGACCGCGAATTGAAAACCAGCGAAGAGATCAAGGCGCTGCGCGACAAGTTCACGAAGCTGCATGAACAAGCGGCCAATGCGCCGCAGGACGCCGAGCTGCGGTACCAATTGGGCGAGACGGCGATCCAACTCGACCGACCCGACTTGGCGCTCGGCTGGTTCCGAGTCGCTCTGTCGCTCAACCCGCGGCATGCCGGCGCCGCCACCGCTCTCCAGCGATTGACCCGCTCCCCGCCGCCCCCGTCGAACGCCGTGCCTGCGGCGCCCCGCTCGAAATAGCCACGCGTCGTTTCGCGGACCACGGCTCCGAGAACCGTCTCGAATTCCCTCATCAGCCGGACCGCGCCAGCGGCCGGTTTCCTCATCAGCCGGACCGCGCCAGCGGCCGGTTTCCTCATCAGCCGAACCGCGCCAGCGGCCGGTTTCCTCATCAGCCGGACCGCGCCAGCGGCCGGTTTCCTCGCTCTCCCCTCGCGGGAGAGGGGCTAGGATTGAGGGGGCAGCCGCAAACTTCCACGGCGTTTGTCGACAAAACGTCACAGAGCCTTTCATCGCGAACGACAACCTTTTCATTCGCGTTTGTCTTGAATGGCGGATTCTGCCGGATGAATGGGCCACGCATTTCTGTGTACAATACTCTCCGACGGGCCTAACTCGCCCCTCACCCCCAACCCCTCTCCCACGAGGGGAGAGGGGAGCCGGAACATTGCGAGTCGTGAGCCAAGCTTTGGTGACTGTCGCTAAACCGCCGAGGCGTTCCCCGATTGATAAGGTTTCAAATCGCTATTCAACCATAACACTCCGGACAACCCTCTTGTTCGCCTCTCCCCTTGCGGGAGAGGGGCTAGGGGTGAGGGGGCAGCCGCAAACTTCCACGGCGTTTGTCGACAAAACGTCACAGAGGCTTTCATCGCGAACGACAACCTTTTCATTCGCGTTTGTCTTGAATGGCGGATCCTGCCGGATG
>JBIKVL010000968.1:0-2525 GCA_044356875.1 Pirellulaceae bacterium
CGAAAGATAATCGCGAATGACCGGCGCCAGGCTGGGATCGGATTGGCGCCCCGAGTTGGGTCCGGCGGCTCCCGGGCCCGGATAGCGAAAGAAGCCCGCGCCGCTCTTCTGGCCGAGCCGGCCGGCCTTGAGCAGCGCGGGCAGGATCGGCGACGCCTGGACGCGGTCGGCGAAGGCGTTCCAGATCACACGGCCGGCGAACAGCGCCGTGTCGATGCCCACCATGTCGTACAGTTCCAGCGGCCCCATCGGCATTCCGAAGTCGATCGCCGCCGCCTCGATCTCCTCCATCCCGACGCCCTCGCTCAACAATTGCAACGATTCATTGAGATAAGGAAAGAGCACGCGATTTACTAAGAACCCTGGGCCGTCATTGACGACGATGGGCGATTTGCCAATGCGTCGAGCGAACGCGACCGCGCGGTCGATGGTCGAGTCGCTGGTGGCGGCTCCGCGAATGATCTCGACCAGCGGCAGGATCCGCACGGGATTGAAGAAGTGCATCCCGCAAAACCGTTCGGGGCGGCGCAGATGAGCCGCCTGCCGCGAGATGGGGATGGTCGAGGTGTTGGAAGCGAGGATGGCGTCGTCGGCGACCAGCGGTTCCAGGCGGGCGAACAGTTCGCGTTTGGCGTCCGCGTTTTCCACGATCGCTTCGACGATCAACGGCTGGTCGGCGAGCGTTTCGAGCGTGTCGGCGAGTTTGAGCCGAGCGGCCAGTTCGGCCCGGCGGATCGGATCCGGGCCCTTGCGTTGCTTGTCGTAAGCCGCGTCGTCGCGGACCCGTTCGGCGCCGCGCGCAAGCGCCTCGGAGGCGGCGTCGTAAAGCGTCACGCCGAGGTCGCGGCGCAGCGATACAGCCGCGATCCCGCCGCCCATGATGCCCGCTCCGATCACGCCCACCGAAGCGGTCAGGGCGGCGGGCGTCGGCCGGGCTTTGCGATTCCATTCCCGTAGCAGGAAGACGTGAACGAGGGCACGATGGGTGGGGCAGCCCCAGTGGGCGCCAAGCCGAGCGGCTTCCAAGCGGCAAGCGGAGTCGGCGGGGAGTTGGCTGCCTTCCAGGATCAGGTCGAGCGCCGCTTCGGGAGCCGGGTCGCGGCCTTTCGTTTTGTGGCGAATACGCGCGCGAGCCATGGTCGCGAGGCAATCGCGTTCCGCGTCCGGGAACGGCACCGGGCCGGCCCACCGCTCGCGGTCCCGCCGAAAGGCCCCGGATTCGCATTCCCGGCGAACCAGCGCGATCGCGGCGTCGAGCAATTCGGCGGCGGGGGCGTGGTCGTCCGCCCAACCCAAACGGAGCGCGGCGTCCGCGTCGATCGGTTCGCCAGTCGTTATCAATTCGACTGCCGGCGCCAGGCCGATAATCCGCGGGAGCCGGACGGTGCCTCCCCAGCCGGGAAACATCCCGAGATGCACTTCGGGGCAACCGATGCTTGTGGGGGAGGGTGAACCGATGCCCGGCGACCGGGCGACGACACGGCGGTCGCACCAACTGGCCAACTCGGTGCCGCCCCCTAAGCACGTGCCCGCCACGGCGGCCACCGTGGGAAAGGGGAGCGCTGCGAGCCGTGCGAACAAGGCGTGAACCCGCTGGCAGGCCGCTTCGATTTCCGGACCGCTCGCCGTGGCGACTCGCCGCGCCAGTTCGTGGACGTCGGCGCCGGCAAGAAAACTGCCTGCCTTTTCGGAACGCAGGATCAGACCGGAAAGATTCGCAGGGTCCGGGCGGGCGGCAAGCGTATCCAGCGCGTGGGCGAGGGAGTCGAGCAGTTCGCGGGACAGCACATTGACGCGACGGTCCGGGTCGTCAAAAGTCAGCACCGCGATATCGGGCACCGGGAATTCGAGTCGGATGGCGGAGGAAGGCATGGAGGAAGACGCGGAGGAAGGCATAGGCAAACAGGTGGGGGCAAAACAGAATGGGGAGGAATAAATCGGGGGGCCCGCCAGCTGGCCGGCGGGGGCGGCTGACGCTCGATAACACACGATACGGCAAACGCTTGGACCGTGCGACGCCTAGACCACCGCCCGTCGACGGCCTAGACTTGCGGTTTCTTTTTTGACGGATGTGCGTTTTAGGTTGTCCCGCGATGTCCGACCCAGTCCCTGTTCCATCGGCCGCCCCGTCCTCCGCCGGTTTGGAAACCGAGCGGGACCAAGTGCTTGGCTATTTGAATTTCTCCGCTGGCTCGCCGGACCCCCAGTTCCTCGCCAACCTCAATAAACTGTTCGCGGCGGCAACGGTAGCGACAGCGACAACACCCGCAGCAACAACACCGGCAGCGGCAGCAACGGCGGCGACAGCAACGGCGGCGACAGCAACGGCGGCGACAGCAACGGCGGCGACAGCGTCCGAGGGTTCGCCGGACAAGGCTGTTTGGAGGGTTGTCGTCGAAGGGCTCGAACAGCGGCTCGGCACGTTGCGCGGCCAGTCCCCGGCGTTCGCCGACGCGGCTCAAGCGGAGGGCGTGTTGCGGCTGGTGGTGGCGAACGTCGTGCCGGGCTACTTCGAGTTTCACCGC
>JBIKVL010000969.1:0-2524 GCA_044356875.1 Pirellulaceae bacterium
CTCAGCCTTCCGCCCTCTGCCTGCCGCACTCCGCACTCCGCACTCCGCATTCCGCATTCCGCATTCCGCATTCCGCATTCCGCCCTCTGCCTTCCGCCTTCTGCCCTCTGCCTTCCGCCTTCTGCCTTCCGCCTTCCGCCCGCTGCCCGCTGCCTTTCTCAGATCGGTCCGCCCTTCCAGCGGACGAACGCTTCGAGCGCGTAGAACTCGGGGAGTCCGATTTGGTTGTAGCGGGCGGCCGTGCCCTTGTTACGGTCCTCGGCCCGCTGCCAGAATTGTCGCGGATCGGTGCCGGGAAACAACGCGTCGTCCTTTTGGCTTTCGTGCATGAAAATCGCATGCCGTTTGCGCCGCAGATCGCTCGGGCTGAGCGGCACGGCGATTTCGATTTCATGCGGCTCGTACTCCTGCCACGCTCCGCGGTACAACAGCACCTCGGGGCGGAATCCTGACGCGGCCTGGATCTCATCCAACGCCAGGAAAATCGCCTCGGCGCAGACCCGATGGGTTCCATGCGGATCGGACAGGTCGCCCGCGACGTAAATCTGATGCGGCTGGACACGTTCGATCAGTTCCCGCAAGATCCGGACGTCCTCGGGGCCGACCGGTTTTTTCATCACCGTGCCCGTTTCGTAAAACGGCAGTTGCAGGTTGTGCAGATGGGCCTCTTCGCAGCCCACCTCGAACGCCCCGAATTTCGCCTCGCTCCAGCGGATCAGGCCTTTGATCCGACGCACGCAGTCCGAGTCGGGTTCGCCCGGCCGTTTGTCCTGGATCGAACGGTGGACATCCGCCTCCAACCGCAGCGACTGCGTCGTCTCCAATCCGAACATCCGGTTGTACTCGGCGACGAAATCGGCCACGCGATGCGCGTCATGGTCGAAGACGGCGATGTTGCCGCTGGTCATGTACGCCACATGGACTTCATGGCCGTCCTCGTTCAGCCGAATCAACGTCCCGCCCATACTGATCACGTCGTCGTCCGGGTGAGGACTGAAACAGATGACGCGTTTCCGCGGAGTGCCGCCCGCGCCGGCGACCCCGGCCGGATGCGGCTCGATCGTCGCCAGCATGCTGTCGAACACCCGTCGAGCCAACCGTTCCGCCGGTCCGAGTTCCCGCAGCAACTGGTGCAGGCCGTGGTCGAGGAAATCCTCGTCGGCCAATTTCAAACAGGCCTTGCCAGCGGCCTGGCAGAGCCACAGCACGGCCCGCTTGATCAGGGCGTCGTCCCACGTCTGCGGGCCCGTGAGCCACGGGGTTGCCCGGGCCGTGAGCAATTGGGCCGCCGCGCCATCGACGACCACCGCGGCCGCCGCATGCTCCTGCAGGAGGCTCGCCGGCACCCGTTCCGTCGCCGCCTCTTCCAACACCGCGCGGATGATCTTCGCTTTGTGCTCGCCGAGCGCCACCAAGACGATTTGTCGGGCGGACAACAACGCCTTCAATCCGAGCGTGACCGCCTGCGACGGAACATGCTCTTCCCCAAAAAAATCGCTCGCCGCCGCCTTGCGAGTGGCCGCATCGAGCGTACACAGCCGAGCCGGACTGGCACGCGATCCAAACGGCTCGTTGTAGCCCACGTGCCCGTTGCCGCCGATTCCCAACAAGGCGAAATCCAATCCGCCGGCGTCCGCGATCGAACGCTCGAACGCCGCGACATCCAGAGTGGCCTGAAACGGCGTGACGGCCCCGTTGAACAGATGCACGTTCTCGGGGCGGATGTTGACCTTGTCGAGCAGATGTTCGCGAAGCCGAGCGGCATGGGATTGCGCCTGGTCGGACCCTACACCTAGGAACTCGCTGATCCCGAATACGACCACCTGGGAAAAGTCGAGTCCCTCGTCGCGATGCATTCGAACCAACTCGCGATACACGCCGGTGGGCGACGAACCTACGGGCAATGCCAAGACGACTGGCCGGCCATCCGTGTGACGCTCGCGAATAATCGCCTGCAGACGGCCCGCCACCGCGCGAGCCAACTCGCCGGGCGTCTCCCAGACAAAAGCCGGAATGCGGGTGCCAGCGAGCGGGCGGCCTAAAGCCTGGTTGGGAGAGTCGGAATTGGACGCGGCCGAATCGCGTCCCCAGCCGGCGCAAGGACCGGAAGTCGAAGTGGACATGGTCAAGGTGGTTGAAGGTTCAAATCGGAGCAATCGGACCAAGCTGCGTCAGTATGCCACGCTACGGCCGCCGTCAACAGACGGCCCGGCGGACGAAAACAGTCGGACCGCGTTACCGCTCACCCCCTCTAGGCAGTGGAGACACCATCGCATTTTAGGCAGGGCGGGGCGGGGCGGATACGGACGGGCCGGGTGCGGGAAGTGGTCGGTCCCGGTACGACAGACCGCTCATCCGGTCGCCAGCTAGTCAGGTACTCCGGTATTCCAGTGGCTCGATCGTCCGATGGTTCGATGGTCCAGTGGTTCGATGGTCCAGTGGTTCGATGGTCCAGTGGTTCGATGGTCGTGCCCTCGGCGATTCGCCATTCATTGACGGGCACCGGGGTCGTCCCTATCATTTT
>JBIKVL010000970.1:0-2522 GCA_044356875.1 Pirellulaceae bacterium
AACGTGTCTGGGGGGGGGAGGCAAGGACCGGGTCATCGCCTCGGATCTCGCGGATGCTTGTCACGGTTTTCAGACGGCTTTATCGACCCACCCGGGTAACGAATGCCTGACCGGGAAACCGATCGCTCGAGCGGGCAAGGCGGGAGGATTGTGCCTAGCTTGACGATTGCGCGGCGTTGGGGCCACAATGTCGCCGCTTTCAGGAACTCATGGGTCATGCGGTGCCGGACAGCCGGCCGGTTGTTGACCGTCGGTTCCGGGTTCGTGGCGACAACGCGGGTCCGAAAAAATCCCTTCCTTTTTCAGTAGTTGCGGATCCATGGCCAGTTCCAGTTCGGCTGAACGCTATCGGCTCCGCGACGCGTTTCACGCGGTCCGCGTCCGAGTTCTGGAACGCGTCCCCGCCCCTGCCTTGTCCCGATCTGTCGCTTATTGGGCGTTGTCCGCCGACCGCCGGCTTCCGGTCGCGTTGCTGGATCGCAGTTTGTGTGAAATCCTCGATACTCCCTTTGAGCGACTGGCCGCGACGCCAGGCATTGGGCTCAAAAAGATCGCGATGCTGCTCACGTTGCTCCGCCGCGCGGCAGAGCACGCTGGGGCGGTCGATGGCTTCGGTGAGGATGTCGCACCCCAGGTGGACAGCGGTCCCGTGATCGGTGGGGTGTGCGAGCCGGTTGACGTACCGGTTGGTGTACGGGCTGGCGTGGTGGCCGCGGACACTGGCACCTCCGCAGCTAATCCGGGGGAGGCGCCGCCGCCGTTGGAACCATCGGGGGCGGACGTCGATCCCGACCTTGTGTCCGAGACGCTCTGGTCGCGATGGCGGACGACCGTGCGACGGAATGAACTTGAGCATGAATGTCTGGGTCGGTTCGCGCCGTCGCTGCATGGGGTGCCGACGGTGATTTGGCAGGCGCCGCTCGGCGATTACACGCCGCTGAGTCTCGCCGAGTTGCGAAGACGGAAGACACATGGCGAGAAGCGGGTTCGAGTGATCCTGCAGGTCTTTCGCGGCTTACACGAGGTGCTGGGCGATAGCGCCGCCCCGGGGCGGTTGGCGCTGCGTCCACTGCCGCGATTCATTGTGCCGGTCGAGTCTTGGATACGGATGGCGACGCGCGCGGCGACGCCGTTGGGATGGGCGGAAGTTCGCGTGGGACTTGCGTTGCCGTTGATCAACCAGGTCGCCTTGGATGCCGGTCCGCAGATTTCCAAACTGGTGGAATCGCGGTTGGGGGTGGAAGGCGTGGCGGAGACGGTCGTCGAGCAGGCGCGGCGGTTGGGACTTACTCGGGCCCGCGTCTACCAAATGCTCGAAACCTGCGCTGCGATCATGGCGGTGCGGTGGCCGGAAGGTCGACTGCAATTCGATGCGCTTTCCGTCAACAGCCGTCGAGCGTTCTTGGATCCCGAGTCCCGACGGTTGTTCGAAGCGTGTCAGGGACTTTGTTTTCCGCGGGAGCACCAGCCGCGATGGGTGGACCGTCGGAGCGGAAGGCGGGCGATGTCTACGCGGCGGGCCGTGGACCAAGCCGCCGCCGCCGCGCTCGAAACGCTGCCGGAATTAGCTCCCCCAAACGCAGGCGCCGTCGCGAGCGGCTCCGAGGCGACTCGCTAAGGATCCCGGTCCCGCAGTGGGGCCACCAAGCGGGTGAGGATAGGGCAATCGCCCCTGATGGCCGATGGCCAACTTCAACCCATTGAGTCGCTTCAGAAGGGCCTCCCTGTTGCGGCAATTCGTTGACTCTCGCCAATCCCTCCCATTGGCGATGGTGAGGTTGGCTTTCAGCCAACCGATGGTGATGGGTCGGTCACGCGTCTTTTCCATTCGCGGATTTTTTCGCGAATTCTTGTACGGGGCGTTGGCGTGCCGCCCACTAATACTGGCATCGACGGTGGGACAACGCCGGTTCCGAATTGAGGAAGGGTGTGGCGATGCGGCTGACTTTGAGAACGCTGTTGGCGTACATGGACGATCTGCTGGAACCGCAAGATGCGATCCAGATGGGCAAACGGATCGAAGAGAACAAGGTCGCGACGGAACTGGTGCATCGCATTCGCACCCGCATGCGCTTGTTGCGGCTCGGAGCGCCCAAGGTGGACGGCAAGGGGTTGGGCGCCGATGCCAACTCGGTGGCCGAGTATTTGGACAACAGTTTGGCGGCGGAGCGGGTGCCGGACTTCGAGAAGTTGTGCCTTGAATCCGACGTGCATCTTGCCGAAGCGGCGTCCTGCCACCAAATCCTGGCGGCGGTGCTCGACAAGCCCGCCGCGGTCGATCCCGCCCTGCGCCTGCGGGTGTACAACTTGATCGCCCGGGCGGATGACTTCGCCGACCCATTGGGGAGTGGTGCTGGCCCGATGGGATCGGGTTCCATGGGATCGGGTTCCATGGGATCGGGTTCCATGAGATCGGGTTCCATGGGAATTGGCGATCCAGACATGGACTTTGGCGATCTGGCGGCGGCGCAGGCGACGACCGCGTTTCCACGATCGGTCGGGCGGGAGTCCGTTGCGGCGGG
>JBIKVL010000087.1:0-9222 GCA_044356875.1 Pirellulaceae bacterium
CGCGGCACATCCGTTGATCGCGGAAGCCGCGAGCGCGGTCGGGGCGGCGCAAATCCAAAATCGAGCGACCGTGGGTGGCAACATCGCCAACGGTTCGCCCGCCGGCGACACGTTGCCGGTGTGGCTAGCGCTCGACGCGGAGATCGAATTGACTTCGCACAGGAACGCCCGTCGTGTCGCCTTCGAACGGTTCATGACTGGTTACCGGCAGTCGGTCATGGCGGCCGACGAATTGCTGACGGCGGTGGTGATCCCGCGACCACGACCGGGCCTTCACTGGCACCTGTTTCGCAAAGTGGCTCCCCGCGCCGCTCAAGGCATCAGCAAAGTCGTTTTCGCGGCGACCGGTTCGATCGAAGCGAGTGATTCGCTGCGAGAGGATGAGTCGCCTGCTACCGGCGTTTGGCGTGGGGTGCGGCTGGCGTTGGGTAGCATGGGGCCCGTGACGAAACGGGCTTACGCGGCCGAGCGTTCTGCTGAGGACCGCGAACTGTCCGCTGAATTAGGGATTGAAGCGGCAGCAATGTTGGAGACGGATCTGCGTCCCATCGACGACGCCCGTTCGACGGCCGCCTACCGAATCGCTGTCGCCCGCAATCTTACTCGCGAGTTCTTGAGCGGCAATCTTGGCCGGTGGTGGCGGGTGTGACGATTGTTCCGCGCCACCTCTGCGGGCCGTGCCGTCTTTGCGGGCATTGCCGGTGGCGCCAGTGATTCGGGTGCTACGAGTCATTCCGCCTTCGCGGCGCCGTTGCCACCAGCATCACCGCTACAGGACACGTGGCGGGCATGACCGGAACGGCGCTAGCGGGAAAACCGTCATAACGCGGCTGGCTGGCTTTTCCCGTAGTAACCGCATTGCCGATCGAACCCGTCAACCGGATGCGACCTGCGTCTTGGGAGTATTTGTTACGGCTCCTACAACTGTGCCGCCTCTACGCGGCCGGATGTCGTACGCAGCGCAATGAGGTCGCGGCGCGGGGTAGACGCAGCGCTGGAGCGGCGGCTAGCCATGCGGGTCGGAAACGGCACGATTCACGAAAGGTTTCCGATGAGGATCATGAACTTCCATCAGCGAAGGCAGCGGTCGATTCGTAGCCGACTGCGTCGCCTGTTTGTCGCGTCGATCGTCGGTCTCACGCTCAGCGGTGGAATGAATGCGGCGATGCCGGCGAATGCGGAAGAACCGAATCTATCGCTGTCGGATTTAGAGTCGCGGATCGAATCGCTGGAGCGGCAAAACCAGCAGCTTCGCGAATCGCTCTTGGATCGCTTGCCGTCCACCGACCGCGAAGCCACAACGCCGACGGAAACCACACCGGTCTTGATGAACTCGGAAAACCTCGAACTGACACGATTCAGCGAGTTGATGGAGGCGTATCGCGCCGAGGAGGCGGCGAAGGCCGGAAACGTAGGCGCGGGTGGGGCGGGCGGCGGCCACGAGGTAGGCTCGGATCTCAGTATGACAGCGTCGTGGAAAGACGGACTGGAACTGTCGACAAAGAACAAGGACTTCCGGGTCCACGTCGGTGGTCGCACGCAAATCGACAGTGGTTGGTTCAACGTGGACTCGAACGTCTACGACACGTCGCTCGGTTACGCTCAGCCGACGCTTGGCTTGGGGAACGTCTACGGCGACGGCGCCGACTTCCGCCGGGCTCGATTCCGCATCGACGGCACGATGTACGAGCAGATTGAATGGGCGGCCGAATACGACTTTGTGAACTCCGCCGTGCTCAACAACAGCGCCCGCGCGCTGTCCGCGCCCACGGATCTTTGGTGGGCGTTTAAGGATGTGCCCGGTTTGGGAATGGTCAAAATCGGCAATCAAAAGGAACCGATTGGCTTCGAGCACATCGTGAGCAGCCGCTTCCTGCCGTTCATGGAACGATCCTACAACCAGGACACTTTCTATGGCGGAGCGTTCAACGGGTTCAACCCCGGCATTACCGCTTCCGGAACGTATGGCGAAGATGAGATCGGCACCTACAACGTCGGTATCTTCAAACCAACCAACAATGTGTTCGGCTTCAACTCGGGCGACGGCGACTTCTCCGTTACCGGGCGGCTGACGCGGCTGTTGCGGTGGGAAGATGACGGGCGGCAGATGATTCACATTGGCGGTTCGTTGCGGCAAGCGACCGCGGTGTCCACCAATGTCGGCGCCGGATCGACAAGCCCGTTCCGATCGCAGACGTTCCGTACCCGCGATGCGATCCGCACCGGCTTGTCGGCCAACTGGCCGACACCCGCCAACATCACGCTGTTTGGCGACGATGAACAGACCGCGAACATCGAATTGGCCGCCGTGTTTGGCTCGTGGACGTTCCAAGCCGAGTACCTTGTGAACGCGTTGCAGGACGCACGGTCGACGGGGCTCGGGCCGATCGGCACGACCGCGGTCTACCACGGCGGTTATGTGCAACTGCTCTACTTCCTCACCGGTGAAAGCGATCATTACGGGAAAAAGCTTGGCGCCTTCGAACGGGTCCGCCCCAACGAGAACTTCTTTTTCGTCAAGGATACCCATGGCCAACGCTGCTTCGGCAGCGGCGCATGGCAAGTCGGCGCTCGCTATAACTTCCTCGATCTCAACGACGAAGGACTTAACGGCGGCATCCTGCACAACGGCACGTTCGGGCTGAACTGGTTCCTCAATCCGAACATGAAAATCCAGTTCAACTACATGTTGACCTATCGCGACGCGCCGCTGGCGGGCGATGTTGGCGACGGCATGATTCACGGCTGGGGAATGCGGCTCGCCCACGACTTCTAGGCCGGTATTCCATTCAAGTCCACTTGCTCATTACATCTTCCGTAACAATCCTTCCCACACGGCCGGCAGTCCACGCCGCGACTTTTTTTGAGGTTTACCATGATCCCATCGTCGCTCCGCCGAACCGCGACCGCTCGTGAACCGCTCGATGGTCTTCCCGTGTCGCCACGTCGCGTCCGACGCGACCCGATGGCGTTCGCCACCGCCTTGCTCGCCATTGTGGGCGCTGTCGTCATCGCCGCCAGCGCGGCCGCCGAATCCGAAATGCTGGGTGGCGGCGCCTACGGCGCATGCCCACGTTGCAAAGAAGGGGTCTGCTACCGGGAAATCGTCACCTACCGCTGCAAGCAAGTGCCCGATAAGAAGCCGATTAAGAAGACCGTGTATGAGTGCCGCGAGGTTCCCTACTGCCAACACAAACTGCCGCGACTCGGCCATGGCGACTGCTGCCCAGAATGCGATGCCTGCCCGAAGTTCAAGAAGGTGTTGGTGAAAAAGGAAATCGTCGTCGGCGAGACCTGCGGGACAAAATGCGTGCCCGAAAAGTTCGTGGAACGGATTCCTGTGCCCTGCTGCCGCTGCGGGTACACGCCTCCAGGATCCGTCGCCGTTCCCACGGCGTCCACCACCGAGCGCCTACCACGGCTGGAAAACACAACCGATGAACAGCTCGGAATCAGCCCAACGCCAGAAACCAGGCCCGACCGTGCCACCGCTCGCCGCGTGGCGGTCGCCACCGCCACGCCTTCCGGGGACTCGCCCGAACAAGGAGCTCGTCAAACCGCAGCGGCGACGATGAATCCGCCGAGTGTTCTGGCCAGCTCCGACGACGGCGGACGCGAGACGGTCAGCCGTCAGTCTATTGACGATGAAACTGCCACGAAGGGCGTTTCTCCTCTGGAAGGGCAGCCAATCCTTCTAACACCTGCCAAGGACCGGTAGCGTTTAATAATTCGACGGAATCGGATTGCCGTCGTCGCGAGCGCACAACCTCTGGAAGTTGGTCGCGTCGACGGTGTAGCTGATGAAACGCACCGAGCCGTCCGCCAACCCGAAATTCACGCCTCCGGGATGCAAGGCGCCGAACAGCACCTCGCATTGATCAAAACCCCGGCGGTCCGGCAAGGGCGGCGTATTCCCCCAGCGGACCACGTCCCAGTCCCACCCCGACGTGTAACCCTCGTTGTCGTCGCACTGGGCGGTCCCCATCGCGAGCCTGTCGAGCCGCTTTTCGCCCACCAAGATCGTGTTGGCGGTGCCATCGGTGATCGACTGAAAACCGATCGGACCACGATTGTTCCGCACAATGCAGCCATTGTAACCATCGCCCCACGCATAGCCCGTGGACGTATAGAGGCCCGCATTGCCAGCATAATCGTTCACCGCCCGGCTTCCGATCAAGGATGGCGGACGACGCGTCGGACAATAATACGTCTTCACCGGCGCCCCTTGCACCTGCGAGTCCGTCGGAAGGTCCCACAGATTCTGTTGTTCGATATACGGCAACAACTGATAGAGCCATCCCCAACCCTGCCGATTGACCACTTCCGGCTTGCTATTGGTAAACGTGCGGGCCGAATAGTAATCCATGCCGCCCGTGGCGAACGCCAGATGCACGTCGTGGTGGTTATGAAATCCCAAACTCATCTGCTTGAGCTGGTTTTGGCACTGTGTCCGCCGCGCAGCTTCCCGCGCCGCCTGCACGGCCGGCAATAGCAGCGAAACCAAGATGCCGATGATAGCGATCACCACCAGCAACTCCACCAGCGTGAACGCGGCTCTCGACCGCCGTCGGCGCCCACGCCGCGCAAGTCCGCCGTAAGCATCCATTTCCAACATGAAAAGACTCCGAAAAAAGAAAAGAGTAGAAAAGAACAAATCCGTATTAACAAACACTGAGGAGAAAGTTGCCAGTTGCTAGTTGCAACTAGCAACCAGCAACTCCCCACTAGCTCCCCGGCTTGTGTCCGCTTGGAAAATTGGCCTCTTTAAAATCCTCGGGGCCCATGAGGAAGACGCCCATGGCGGTCATGACGAAGCGGTTGCCGCCACTTCCTTCCTTCTCGTAGGCGATGACGAGCGGCTTGAGTTCCATGCCGGCGCGGGCATCGGTGCCCCAGATCACGACGTGCGGTTGGTTGTCGTTGGGCGAGGTGAGCAGCGGTTCGAGCGATTGACCGGGACTAAGGAATGGTTTCAGTTCCTCGGCGTTGGCGGGCGGGCGCCGCAGTTTCTCGGTCGCGGCCCGATAGACAGCGCTGAACTGTTCCAATTTTTCGCCCGTGCCCTTCTGGACGCGGGGCGCATCGCCGCAACCGGCGAGAGATGCCAGCGCGAGCGCCACGACGAGGAACAGGGAACTCGGAGCGGACGCGAGGAATCGATGGGTCGGAGACGCGACGCGGCGACGGAACGCGGCGATCGCTTCCCCACGGACTGGGATTCCCAGGGAGGCGGCGGACATCAAGCGTGATCCTTCGTTCGGGGATGGAGGAAAAGAAATGCGGATGAGTCGTGCCGGATTATCAAACGTCCGAACGCCTCGATCAATTCCGAATTCCGAAAAAAAGGCCGATTTCCACCCCGAAAACCCCAGCCAAAGCAAGGAATCGCCCCATTATCGCCCGGGGCCCCTCCTGCTGCGCTCGTTTACCGCCGCGATCGTTTACCGCCGAGCCGCAGGCGATGGCTGGGCCTCCGAGCCGCTCGGCACCGCGGTGCCGAATCCCACCGCCACACGAGCCAGCGCCTACGGCTTGGCGGTAAACGAGGAATCACCTCCGAGCTCGCTTATCCCCTCGCTCGTTTATCCCCGCGCCATTCGTTCCCTCGTCCTGTTCTTCAGATTATTTATCTGCGCGAAGGTTGGAATCTCCAGTCGCCGCTCGCTTTCCACTTGTGCTATCGTGCGTCGAGTCGGGTGGGCGGCGAGAAACGTCTCGCCCCGACTTCGCTCTAAGCTCGTTCAGAACTGAAGTTCGTCACGCGAACAGCCGACAACGAACCAACTGTTCACAAGACCTGCCCCAGCCAGCCATCCTTCTTCCAATCGCGTTCCATCGCGCCGCTTCCCCCCCCATTTTTCCACGAGCAAACCTTGCATGACCGCTGAAAAAGGCGACTACTCAACCTATGCGAAGATGATCGATCACTCGTTGCTGACGCCGACGTTGACGCCGGACGAACTGCGTGCGGGTTGCCGGTTGGCGCTAAGGTACGATGTGGCGAGCGTCTGCATGTTGCCCTACTTCTTGCCCGAGGGAGCGGCGATTCTTAGCGGGTCCACGGTTAAACCGAGCTCGACGATCGGCTTTCCGCATGGCGGACACGCGACGGCGATCAAACGGGCGGAGGCTGAGTTGGCTGTACGGGACGGGTGCGAAGAACTGGATATGGTCGTAAACATCTCCCAGGTCTTAGGCGGGGAATGGGCGGCGGTTCGAGCGGACATCGCCGCGGTCATTGCTGTCGCGCACGGGGCCGGTCGAAAAGTGAAAGTCATTTTCGAGAATTGCTTTTTGCGGGACGAGCATAAGATTCGATTGTGCGAGATCTGCGGAGAACTGAACGCGGACTGGGTGAAGACTTCAACGGGCTACGGCGCCACCGGCGCGACGCTCGACGATTTGCGTCTAATGCGGCGGCACTCGCCGAGCCATGTCCAGGTCAAAGCGGCGGGCGGCGTCCGCGACTTCGATGCGTTGGTCGCGGTCCGAGCGCTCGGCGTGACGCGCTGCGGTGCCAGCCGCACTCGGGAGATTTTGGATGACTGCCGCCGGCGGCTCGGATTGCCGCCGCTCGAATAATTCGCCATGACAGGATTCGATCGATGCGTAACTTTATCGTTGGTTACCTCGCGGGCGCGATTTCGTTGTACGTCGCGCTCGGGTTCCACGTCGTCCGAACGCAGGATGGCCACCATGTGATCGCGAAGACGTCCCTGGCCCTTCGCGATACCTATGTCGACATCCGGCCGTTCGGCGTCAATGAATGGAAAGACCATCTCGAACTCGCCGACGCCATGCGCAAAGCGGGCAAGGACGAACTCGTCAAGGGCGCGGCGGAAAGCGCCGTCCGCCGGACGCTCGATGGTCTGTTCCACCGCGAAGAGACGCCGTAATCCGACTGCGACTCCGACTGCGACTCTGACTGCGACTCCGTCAGCGGATCAGCGCGTCGACCACATCGCCCGCGATGTCCGTAAGTCGGAAATCGCGGCCCTGAGCGCGGTAGATAAGCTGCTCATGATCGTAGCCGAGCAGTTTCAGGACGGTGGCTTGAAGGTCGTGAACATGCACCGGGGCGTCGACGATGTTGTACGAATAGTCGTCGGTCCGGCCGACGGTTGTGGCGGGGCGGACGCCGCCGCCGGCGAGCCACACGCTGAAGCAGCGGGGATGGTGGTCGCGCCCAAAATCGCCCTCGCGAAGCTCGCCTTGGCAATACACCGTCCGTCCAAACTCGCCCGCCCAGATGACAAGCGTATCGTCGAGCAGTCCACGTTGCTTGAGATCGCGGACGAGCGCAGCGGCCGGCTGATCCACTTGGCGGCATTTTTCGGGCAGCTTGCTGGGCAGATTCGTGTGATGGTCCCAGCCTCGGTGGTAAAGCTGGACGAACCGCACACCCCGCTCGATCATGCGGCGGGCCAGCAGGCAGTTGGCGGCGAACGTGCCCGGTTGCCGCGATTCCTCGCCGTATAGCTCGAAGACGTGTTCGGGTTCCGTCGCGAAATCGGCAAGCTCGGGCGCGGCCAGTTGCAGGCCCGCCGCCAACTCGAATTGCTCCAGCCGCGAGCGGGTTGCCGCTTCCGCTTCCGCGTACCGCAGCGAGTTCAAGCGGCGTCGCGTTTCGTTGAGCCGCTCGCGCCGCGCGGCGTCGATGCCGGGGGGATTGTCGAGGTAGAGCAACGGCGGGCCATGGCCGCGCAGTTTCACGCCTTGGGATTGGGGCGGCAGAAACGCGGCCCCCCACAGTCGGCCGTTCAATGGTTGATCGCCGGGCTCGCCGCCCGAAATGGAAACGGTAAAGGCGGGCAAGTTTTCGTTTTCCGATCCGAGCGCGTAACTGACCCAAGCGCCCCAGCCGGGCCGGCCGGGAAGCGGGCTGCCGGTTTGGAGGAAGGTGATCGCCGGATCGTGATTGATCGCCTCGGTGAACATCGACCGCACAACGCAAAGCTCGTCGGCCACCTCGCCGGTATATGGGAGCAGTTCGCTGACTTCCAGTCCGCTTTCGCCATGCCGCGCGAATTCCCACGGCGACGCGACGATCGGCTTACGCGGCTGATCGGCGGTCATCGTGGTCAACCGCTGTTCGCCACGCACGGTCGCGGGCAGTTCCTGGCCATGCCAGCGCCGCAGTCCCGGCTTCGGGTCGAACAGATCGAGTTGCGACGGAGCGCCGGACTGACACAGGAAAACCACTCGGCGAGCCCGTGGTGGAAAGTGTGGCTTGACCCCTCCCGCGACGCCGCGACCGCCCACAGCCCCCAACGACCGACCTACGGCGGTGAGCGAATGCAGCGCGACGGCACCAAGACTGAATCCCGTCGCGCGGAGGAAGAGACGCCGCGCCGCGTCGAGGGTAAGGAACTTTTGGCGAGCGTTCATGGCAACGTCACCGCCTCTTCCAACGACAACAGGACATGCGCCACGCAGACAAGCGCCGCTCGATCCGCCCGATCCGCTCGCGCCGCTTGGTCCGCCTCATTCCGCTCAAACGTCTTGCGACCCGCTGCCTGCAGACCCGCTGGCTTCCGACTCTCCGACTGCCGATCACCGGACTGCCGATCAACAGCCTGCCGATCGGCGGACGGTCGCTCGGCGGAATCACCAGCCTGCGGCTCGCCAAGCAGTCTGGCAGCGGCGGCTGGATCACGCGCGAAGGCGGCCCGTTCCGTGGCTAACGCGCGTTCGAGCGCGCGGAGCTCGTCGCGCGAAGGCGGCCTCGCCAGCACCTCTTGGAACAGCATAGCGAGCGGTGCGGGTGATTGGGCGTCTGCCTGCTGGGACACACGAGCGGCAAGTTGCCGCGCGGCCTCGATCCACTGCGGTTCGTTCATGAGGATCAACGCCTGCTGCGGCGACGGACTCTTCGGCCGAGCGGCCACGCAGACCTCGCGGTCGGGCGCGTCGAAAGCCGCGAGAGTCGGCGGCGGCGCGGCCCGTTTCCAAAACGTGTACAGCGAGCGCCGATAGCGGTCGCCTCCGTCGCTCGTCCGGTAGGTCTGCGCGGTGAATTGCTGTGTGTCGTACGCCAGCTCTTCCCACAGCCCCGCGGGCTGGGGTGGAAAGACGCCAGGGCCGCCGATTCGCCGGTCAAGCAATCCGGCGATCGCCAGCGTCTGATCTCGGACGGTTTCCGCCGGCAAAACGCCGTCCGCCGACAACGGCCCACGCCGCCGAAAAACACTGGAGGTCGCCATGAGCCGATGCAGGCGTTTG
>JBIKVL010000971.1:0-2517 GCA_044356875.1 Pirellulaceae bacterium
GCTCGATGTGGCCACGATCTCGCGACCCGCCGCCCGTGCCGGCCGCGTGGTCGGCGGCTCGGTCGGCGGCTCGGTCGGCGGCTCGGTCGGCGACCGTGCCCGAGATCCCGCGGAGGACGGAGACGCCGGCGCCGCGAGAGACGCTGCCGGCGGCGTGAACCAGCCGGAAACGACCACGCCCCGCATTTCCAACTGTCGCAGTTTCTCCACGGCCATGGCGACGCCGATTCCGAATCTGTCCGCGACCGCCAGCGCCGTGAACGGCCCGCGTGTCCGCGCGAACCTTTCGAGCAAATCGCCTAGAGGATCAGTCGAAGCCACCATGGCGGTCCCGAGCCTCGTCCATTCGCCAGGCGACTCGGCGGTCCCCGGAACCGCGACCGCGGGTTCGGCGGGCGTGATGGCGGCGCCCAGCGCGTCGCGGTAGCTAGCTGCGTCTTCGGCCGCGATCCAACGTGCTTCGCCGCCGACAAACGCCTGCGCCACTCGCCGCGTCTCGAGCAGCTCCCGCAGCCATGCCTCGACATGGCCTGACTCGCGGTCGTTCACTGCGCAGCGGGCCGCGATTTCCGATACTCCAAGATCGCCCAAGCGGCGTAGCAGGTCATGCAGGTCGTCGGCATGGCGTGGGGGAAAGCGGCCATCGAGCCGCTGGAGTTCGCGGTCGGTCGCGGCGACGACCTCGGGATCCAGCAGATCACAGGGTTCGGTTCCACCCAGGAGCTGCCGTAGTTGGGCCTGATCGAGCAACAACGCTTGGACGCGACGTTCCGCCAGCGGCGTATCGCCGGTGTAAATGAAATTGCCTGCGAAGTGGAACAGCAGCGAATTGGCGAATGGCGACGGCGTTCGGGTTTCCACTCGCCGCGTGCTGATCCGTCGCTGCTCGATGCCTTCCAGCACGCCACGCAGTGCGGGCAGATCGAACACATCGCGGAGAATTTCGCGGTAGGTTTCCAGCAGAATCGGGAAGTCGGTGAACTGCGCGACCGCTTCCAGCAAATCGGCCGCGCGGCGCCGTTGCAGCCACAGTGGCGTTCGCCGGCCCGATTGTTGTCGCGGCAACAGCAAGGCGCGGCCGGCATTCTCGCGGAATCGAGCGGCGAAGAGCGAGGTGCTTGCCAGCTCGCGAACCAAGATCGCCTCGACTTCGTCCGATCGCGGCACGAACCACTCGACCGGCGGCGGCGTCTCGCTGGCCGGTAATCGGTAGACGATACCATCATCGGACCAAACCGCGTCCGCCGCCGGGCTGACCGTCGCTCGCAGCCGACTGAGCGTGGCGGTCGTCCACGGCGCGAAGACGCGGGCTCCCAGCGGAGCCATCAACGCCACTCGCCAATCCCCCGCCTCGTCACGGAAACATTCGATCAGCACCATCTTGTCCGACGGCGGCTCGCCCGTGGCTTCCGCTTGTCTGCGCACGTAGGCGACCAGATCCTCCGCCGCCGACCGCCGCAGTCCATGCCGTTCTTCCAAACGCCGCTCCGCGTCGGCCGGTGGTTCCGCGAGCAACGTGCGGGTCAGTTCGCCAATCGCCAAGCCGAATTCGAGCGGCCGGCCCGGGCCCTCGCCACGCCAAAACGGCATCCGTCCCACTTCGCCGGGCGCCGGCCACACCAACACCCGGTCCGCCGTGATTTCGACGACCCGCCACGAGGAAGCTCCCAGCAAAAAGACGTCGCCGACCGCCGTCTCGAACACCATCTCCTCATCCAGTTCGCCCACGCGACGACCGCCACGAGGCGGCACGCCGCGACCGCCCGCCGCCCCCGATTTACCTGCTGCCTCCAATTTCCCCGACGAACTCGATTTCCCCGATGTACTCGCCCCCGCCGCGCCCGCCCCCAACGCGCCCGCTCCCAACGCGCTCGCTCCCGAGGAACTCGACAATGCCGCTGGCTCGGTCGACGGCGAATCCGGCGATGCGTCGTCCTGGGCGACGACCGGCTGCTCGGCCAGGAAAACCCCGTAGAGTCCCCGATCGGGAATGGTGCCGGCGTTGGCGATCGCCACCCGCTGCGCGCCTTGGCGGGGCGTGACCCGGTTCGTGACGGGATCCCAAACCAAGCGTGGTTTGAGTTCCGAAAAACGCTGCGACGGATAGCGACCGGCCAGCATTTCCAAGACCCCGATGAACGACGAGCGGGGCAGGTCGTGGAACGGGGCCGCGCGACGCACCGTGTCGTACAGAACATCGGCGGTTTCCGAACGCGACGCCGCCATTGCCACCAGTTGCTGCGCGAGCACGTCGAGCGGATTGCGAGGATAAAACGTCTCCTCGACGGCGCCTTCGAGCATCCGCGCGGCGGCGGCGGCGCAGGCCAGCAAGTCGCCCCGGAATTTCGGAAACACGATCCCCGAGGGCACTCCGCCAACATGGTGCGCCGCGCGGCCAATCCGTTGCATCCCCGCCGCGATCGAGGGCGGCGATTCGATCTGCACGACCAAATCGATCGTGCCCACGTCGATGCCCAGCTCTAAGGACGAAGTGGCGATCAAGGCCGGCAACCGGCC
>JBIKVL010000972.1:0-2516 GCA_044356875.1 Pirellulaceae bacterium
GAGCCCCCGGCCGAATAGCTCGGCCCACCAGCGGTTCACGGCGGCACGCGCCACCAGCGGATTGTCGCGGCTGACCAGCCAACGGGCGAGATCGAGTCGTGTGGGGATGGCGGACGGGCCAGTCGTGCTCGCGCTGATCGTGCTCGCGCTGATCACGTTCGCGCTGGCCGCCGCCGCGGATGCGGTCACCAGGGAATGAAGCGCCGCCGGCGTGGCGGGCTCGATCGGCGAGCCCGGCGAGCGGAAGTCGCCACGCTGGAACATGGTGGTCCGACGCGGAGTGTCTTCCCGCATGACCAAGGTCGACGGCGGCTTGAGCGCACTTAACCGCGTCGCGAGCCCAGCCCTCTCCTGTTCTAGCTTTGCAAACTGAGGATGATCGCGCAACCGGAACTGGGCGAGCGCCTGTCGCTGTTTCGCGGTGCGACGATCGGCCGGAACCGCCAGCAAGCCGCGTAGCTCAACCGGCAGAGACTCGCCACTCGCATTGCCAGTCACAGCGCTCACCCGCAGACGACCAATAGTCCGCGCGCCCCCGAAGTTTTGTTCCAGTCGCAGCGTGAGCAGCGTTCCGCCGGCGAATCCCAGCGGCGCGGCCGTTTCGAGCAGCGCCCAATGCGACTCGTGGAACTTGGGATTGATGGCCCAGCCACTGCGGGACGGATTGTCGACTTTGAGTAGATTTGCGACGGGCTGATTCGCTTGTGAAAACGAAGCGCGTGCGGCGGTGAACTTCACCGTCTGAGCGCGCTCGGGTTGTGCGAGCGGCGCGGCGGTCACCACGACGTTGTTGAGAACAAAGTTTGGTCGCTGGGCGTCGCCCCGTCCCGGCCCTTTGCCCGGTAGCGAATCATCGGTCAGAACCTCCAGCTTGAGGCCGCGAATACCGGTCAACATGGTCCGAAACTCGACGATATAAGTATCCTTGTCGGGCGCCGGTTCGCCGCCGACCAGCACCGAGTGGTCGGCGAGAATCGCGTGCGTCGCTCCGCCGGTCGAGTCGAAGGTGGCGATCGGCAGGACATGTTCCTCCGCGGACCGGGCCGCCTCGCGCCTCCGGGATTCGGCCCACTCTTCCAAACCCTGATCCGCTTCTTTGGCAAGGGACGCCAGCGACGCGTTTACCTGATCCAGACGGGCTTGCAGCCCGGCCCGCTGAGCGTCCAGGCGAGCGTCCGCCAATTCCAGGATTGGCCCTTTGAACTGGATGGAGCCCGGCACTTTGGGATTGGTGCGATCCGCTTCCAGCGCCGTATTGTTGAAGAAGGCGAACAGGCCGTAGTAGTCCTGTTGCGTGAACGGGTCGTACTTGTGGTCGTGGCATTGGGCGCATTCCAGCGTGGTCCCCAACCAGACCATGCCGAGCGTGTGGACCCGATCGTGTACCTGATTGACGCGCGTCTCCTCGGGGTCGCTGCCAGCCTCGACGTTCGTCGGAGCCGAACGGTTGAAGCCGGTCGCGATCCGCTGCGACTCGGTGGCGCCCGGCAAGAGATCGCCGGCCAACTGTTCCACTGTGAATTGCGTGAACGGCAGGTCGGTGTTCAGCGCGTTGACAACCCAATCGCGGTAGGGCCAGAGATCGCGGAAGTCGTCGCGCTGAAAGCCGTGCGAATCGGCGTAGCGGGCGTAATCGAGCCAGGGCCGTGCCCAACGGACGCCGTATTGAGGCGACGCCAGGAGCCGATCCACCACGCGCTCGAAGGCGTCCGGCGACTCGTCCCGCTCAAACGACTCGAGATCGTCCAGCGTCGGAGGAAGGCCGACCAGATCGAGCGAAACGCGGCGCAGCAGGGTCGCGCGATTCGCCGGCTCCGCGAACGCCATGCCAGCTTGCTCGAGCCGCGCCGCGATCCAGGCATCGAACTGGTTTCGAACGGAACTGCCGAGGCCATGGACCGGCGGCACATGGCGTTGGGGCGGACGGTAAGCCCAATGGACGGCTGGTTGGAGATTCTCGGGCCAGACCGCGCCGGCATCGATCCAGGCCTTGATCCGCGCGACTTCGGCCGGGCTCAGCGGCGCTCCGCGATTGGGCATGATCTGCTCGTCGTCGGGTGGCAGGCTAATGCGCCGCGCCAGTTCGCTCGCCTCCGCTTTGCCCGGAGCGATAATCGCCCGATCGCGAAGCGCGAATCGCCGCTCGTCCAACCGCAGTTCCGCGGACTGCTTCCGTGCGCCATGACATTCGAAGCAAGCTCGTTGCAGGATCGGATAGACGTCCCGCGCGAAGTCGGGCGGTTCGGCCGCGGCGGCTCTAGGCAAAGGCAGCGCGAGCAAACTGACCAGCAGAATTCCCGCCGGGGCCGCGCAGGATGCGCCGGCGGACAAGACGGCCGCCCCGTGCCAGCGTGTTGATGGCACTGATCGACTTTTGGAGAATTTGCGACTGACCTGCATCGAGCGACGCTCCCTAGAGACCACGCCAGTCCGAAGGGCTGGCCGACCTGGTCCACATTCTACGGATTCCGCAGCGGCATGCACACGTCGCCGACCTGACTATGCCTTGGGTGGCG
>JBIKVL010000973.1:0-2509 GCA_044356875.1 Pirellulaceae bacterium
TGCTGGCGAAGCGGGCGGCTGGCAATGTCGCCGTGGAACGACTTGAGCGGAATTCGCGGGATTTGATCGGCAACGCGTGGCAATCGTGCCGATTGTGGCGATTGGGCGGAGTGTTTGGTCGAAATCGGCGGCCTACTGGGGTCGCGACACTCGGCCGCTATAATGCCGACCCATTCCAGGTTTCGTATTCCAGGTTTTCGAATCCGAAAGCGAGACAAGTGCCGTGGTGGAACAGGTAGTGGTGATTGGCAGCGGGCCGGCCGGTTGGTCGGCGGCTATTTACGCGGCGCGGGCCAGCTTGAATCCGCTGGTGTTCGAAGGCACTCCGCAGCCGGACATGATTCCGCTGGGACAGCTGGCGTTCACCACGGAAGTGGAAAACTACCCTGGGTTTCCGGTCGGCAATGTGCGGGCGTTCATCGAATCGGCGGTGGCGGCGGATCGGCACTTCAACCTGCCGCCGGCTCCGAAGGGCCATGTCAAGGACGGGGCGCCCCACTACGCCGTGCAGGGCGTCGAATTGGTCGAGTTGATGAAGCAGCAGGCGATCAACTTTGGGACGCGGATCCTCGGCGACGATGTGGTCGACATCGACGTCTCGAGCCGTCCGTTCAAGGTGATTTCGCGGGACAATCCGCCCGTCGAAACGCGAACGGTGATTGTCGCCACGGGAGCGCGGGCAAACTACATCGGCCTTCCTTCCGAGGACCGGTTCAAGAATCGCGGCGTCAGCGCGTGCGCGGTCTGTGACGGCGCCTTGCCGCGATTCCGCAATCAGCCGCTGGCGGTGGTCGGCGGCGGCGACTCGGCGGTCGAGGAAGCCACATATCTTTCGAAGTTGGCGTCCAAGGTTTACCTCATTCATCGCCGCGACCAACTGCGGGCGTCGAAGATCATGCAGGAACGCGCCCTCTCCAATCCCAAGATCGAACCGGTTTGGAATGCGGTGGTCGACGAGTGCCTGGGGGACGACAAGCAGGGCCTGACGGCGCTGCGGCTGAAGAGCACGCTCGACGGGACGACTCGCGAGTTGCCGGTGGCCGGTATGTTCGTGGCGATCGGCCACACTCCGAACACCGCGTTCTTGAACGGCAAGCTGGCGGTGAACGAAAAGGGCTATCTTCAATTGAGCCGGCCGTTCCGCACGTGGACGAGCGTCGAGGGGATTTTCGCGGCGGGCGATGTCGCTGACGACTACTATCGGCAAGCGATCACATCGGCGGGCAGCGGCTGCATGGCGGCCCTGGACGCCGAAAGGTGGCTCGCCGAACATGGTCATTGAGCGGCTATCGCGTGGCCATCGCGCGTGCATCGTGCGGCCATCGTGCTGGTAATCCGGGCGTTCGCCCTGCAACAGACCGCTCAGCGAATCGAAACGCGGGCGAATCGAAACGCGGGCGAATCGAAACGCGGGCGAATCGAAACGCGGGCGAATCGACAAGTGGACGAGTAGGCGAGCGGGCGAGTAGATAACAGGGCGAAGCGACAACAGGGCAGGACATCCAGCGGCTCAGGCGCCAAGGGATCGCGACGACCCGAAGCGCTGACGAAACCGCGACCAGGACCACATCCGTCAAGGGACAACGCATGGGCATGCACCACTTCGATAGTTCCCCCGACACGAGCGCGGACAGCGGCGATAATCGACCCTGGTACGCGTCGATGAACCGCTATCACTGGTTTGTGTTGGTGGTGGCGGCGCTTGGTTGGCTGTTCGACTGCCTCGACCAGCAGTTGTTCATTTTGGCCCGTCCGCAGGCGATGGCCGATCTGTTGAAGGATTACAAGGCCGATCCGAACTACGATTTCGCGTTTTGGTCGCGCACCTTCGGCGACATCTCGACCAGCGTCTTCATCGCGGGCTGGGCGACAGGCGGTCTGATTTTCGGAATGCTTGGCGATCGCATCGGCCGCGCTAAAACGATGCTTATCACCATCCTGATGTACTCGCTGTGTACGGGGTTGAGCGCGTTTTCCGTCACCGTCTACGACTTCGCCTTCTATCGGTTCCTCACGGGATTGGGGGTGGGCGGCGAATTCGCGGTGGGCGTGGCGCTGGTCGCCGAGGTGATGCCGTCGCGGGCCCGCACGCAATCGCTGGCACTGCTCCAGGCCTTTTCCGCGTTTGGGAACATCAGCGCCGCGTTCATCAACCTTGGATTGGGGCTCGCTGAGGGCGAAGGGCTGCCGGCGAGTCCCTGGCGGATCATGTTCTGCATCGGCGCCTTGCCCGCGTTGCTAGCGCTGGTGATCCGCCGCAAATTGAAGGAACCGGAACGCTGGGAGCAAGCCTCGCACACCGGCGCGGTGGAAAAGCAACTGGGGTCCTACGGCGAATTGTTTCGTGAACCGCTGTTGCGCAAGCACGCGATTCTCGGGCTAGCGCTCGCTTGTTCGGGCGTGATCGGTTTGTGGGCGGTCGGTTTTTACACGCCGGACTTGATTCGCGAAGTGCAACTGAAACCGATCACGGCGCAGGTTTTCGAGCGGCAGATCGCGGCGGCCAAGA
>JBIKVL010000974.1:0-2507 GCA_044356875.1 Pirellulaceae bacterium
GTTCGGCCATGACCTGCGGGCCGTGAGACAACACGGTTTCGGCCGTTTGCAGCCGGCCACGGGCGATCTCCGCAGCATCCGGCAGCGCCCGAGTGTTGCACAGCAGGAGCGCCCGCAGGCGTGCGCGATGGCGACGCCAGAATTGCCAAGCGACGTAGCCACCCATGGAGAGCCCTGCGAGGACTACCGGCGTGGCGATGCCAAGGGCGTCCAGCAAGCGGGCGACGTCGTCGGCCAATTGCTCCATCGTCGCCACGCCGTTCGTGGCGTCGCTTGCGCCAAAGCCCCGCAAGTCGGGCACAATCACCCGGAAGCGATCGGAAAACGCCTCGCGCTGGACCGTCCACATGGAGCCGTCGAGCGGAAACCCGTGGAGAAAAAGCAACGGCGGACCGCTGCCCGCGTCCGCCACCGCCATGCTGATATCGCCCACTTCAACGCGTTTCATGCTGCGTCCGCCTTGAACCCGCAATCGTTGCTTCCCACGAACGTTGGTTTTATCATAGGGCCATGAAAGCGAAACTTGTCGTGGTCGCGGGCACTACCCGTGCCCAAGAATTCAAATTGCGATTGCCCGCGATCCTTGGCCGGGGTCGGTCGTGTTCGGTCCAACTGCCCCATGCGCTCGTAAGCCGACAGCATTGTGAACTGTTCGAGGCGGACGGCAAGCTGCGTGTCCGCGATCTCGGGTCGCTCAACGGTACGCTCGTCGATGGCCAAAAGATCGCCGAGTGCGAAGTGGCCGACGGCCAGATGCTGAATGTCGGAACGGTGACGTTTCGCATCGAAATCGCCAGCGACGACGCGAACGGCTGGTTGGCCCCGCCCTCCGACGGCGGAGCGGCGAAGTCGGGAAAGAACTTGGCAAGTCGCTCGGCGATCCGTTCGGCCACGCCCGCAGCCACGCCCACCGCTGCTCCTTCACCCCCCGCGCCGCTCGCCGACGACCAGCTCGCCGCTGAATCGCTTAATACAGAGTCCGATGACGCGCGACCCGCTGCCGATGATCTGGACCTGTTGCCGCCCACCGTCCTGCCGCCGCGTGCCCAGCCACCCGCCGCTGTGCCGGCCGCCACTCTGCCGCCTCGTGCCATGCCGACGGTGTCGCCTCCCACGGTGCCGATGGCGATTCCCGGAGCGGTTCTCGCGACTTTCCCCAAAGCGGGAGTACCCATGGCTGGCGTGCCCATGGCAGGCGTGCCCGTCGCAGGAGTACCTATGGCCGGCATACCTGTTGCAAGCGCGCCCATGGCGGGCGTGCCGGTGGCAGGTGTACCGGTGGCAGGTGTACCCGTCGCGGGCGTGCCTGTGGCAGGAGTACCGATGGCAGGCATACCCGTCGCAGGCGTGCCTGTCGCGGGCGTACCGGTGGCAGGCTTGCCGGTGGCAGGAGTACCGGTGGCAGGAGTACCCACCACGGGCGTTCCCACCGCAGCGCCAACCGCAAACCCGAACCCATCGCACGAGAAGACGATGGACGCCGACGAAGACCTGAACGAGTTCCTCAAGTCGCTCCGCAAATAGTCGCCGCCGCGCCTTAGCCCCAGGGCATTGCAAGGGAATTGGACCGATGTCGCAGCGTTATCGCACCCTCGTATGGATGCTTGTCGGGTGGCTCGCGTGGTCCGCGTTGACCTCCCATGACTTGGCTTTCGAACCGCCACCGAAGCACCGCAATCGGCTGGCGAAAGAGACCAGTCCCTATCTGCTGTTGCATGCCCACAATCCAGTCGACTGGTATCCGTGGGGCGAAGAGGCGCTTGCGCGGGCGAAAAAGGAAAACAAGCCGATTTTCCTGTCGATCGGCTATTCGAGTTGCCATTGGTGCCACGTGATGGAACGCGAGTCGTTCCTGGACGAAGAGATCGCGGCGGTGCTCAACAAGCACTTTGTGTGCGTGAAGGTGGATCGCGAAGAGCGGCCGGATGTCGACGCCATCTACATGGCGTCGCTGCATGTCTTCAATCGTCTGACGGGCAATGGGCGGGGAGGCGGCTGGCCGCTTTCGATGTTTCTCACGCCGGAGGCCGAACCGTTCTTTGGCGGCACCTATTTTCCCGCGCGGGATGGCGATCGCGGCGCCCGCATGGGGTTCCTCACGCTGACCCAACGGATCGCGGAAATCTGGAATAAAAACGCCGACAAGCTGCGTGAGGACGGCAAGACGCTCACGCGGTATGTGAAGACCGAACTGGAACAGCCACGAGCGGCGCTCAAGCCGGTGGCGATCGCGCCCGAACTGCTGGCCGAAGTCCAGTCCGCGCTGACCGCTCAATACGACGAACGGCATGGCGGCTTTGGGTTCGCCGAGGAAGCGCCGGACCGACCGAAGTTCCCCGAGCCTTCCAAGCTGTTGTTTCTGATCGAAAACGCGCGGCGAGCGAAAGCGTTGAAACTGACGGGCACGCCGGCCGAGCGGCAATTGATCCAAACGCTCGATCAAATGGCGCGGGGCGGCATCCGCGATCATCTGGGCGGCGGCTTCCACCGCTACAGCGTCGATCGCT
>JBIKVL010000088.1:0-9188 GCA_044356875.1 Pirellulaceae bacterium
GCGTGCCTTTGAACAGCATGTGTTCCAGAAGATGCGCCATGCCAGCTTCGCCATAGCCTTCATGCCGCGAGCCGACGAAGACCGTCATGTTGACGGTCACGGTCGGCTTGGACGGGTCGGGGAAGAGGAGCACCTTGGCGCCGTTGGCCAACTGATACTCGGTGATCCCCTCGATGGAGGTCACTTTCTTGACTCCCTCGGGGTCCGCCGCATACGCGGAGGAGGAGGGCTGGCGGGACGAGCCACCACCCAGCGTGACCAAGGTGGCCGCCACAACGAGGGCCGGCACGAAACGAATGCTCATCGAAAACTCCCGAAGAAACGGCAAAACGGCCGTGAAAAATGTCCGCTGAACGACTGGATTATAGTCGCAAGTCCCGTCCGATGAAGCGCCGTTCCGCGCCCCATCCCGATTCCGCGACGCCGGTCGCGGCGGGCGGACTGTCTTGACAGCCGTGCTGGCATTCAACATTGTTAGGGGGCTCGGCGGCAGCCAAACGCGGCGGCCGGATTGAGCGTGCTCCGATTGCCTGCCTCCCTGTCGCACTGCCTCCTTGCCTTCCTGCCGCACTACCTCCCTACCGTCCTCTACGTTCCACTCCGCCACGACGCGTGCTCATTGCACGCCAGGAGACCTACCGTGCTGAATCTGATCACCGCGCAGCATCGCTTCCAAAATGGGGTCACTCGGCGGAACATGGTGCAAGCGGGGACGCTGGTGGTGGGCGGGCTAACGCTCGCGAATCGCCTGCAAGCGGAAGCCCGGGCGTCGGAATCTTCCGAGTATCGCGCGACGCCGTCGAAAAAGTCGGTCATCCTGCTGTGGCAGAACGGCGGGCCGTCGCACCTGGAAACCTACGACCTGAAGCCGAACGCCGTCAGCGAGGTGCGGGGGCCTTTCCTGCCGATTGCGACGAATGTCCCCGGCATCGAGGTCTGCGAGCTCCTGCCGTTGCACGCCAAGATCGCCGACAAGTTCACGTTGATCCGGTCTTGTGCCCACAAGTTCGCCGGCCACAACGATGGCATTCCGGTGATGATGAGCGGCTACCCGAACTGGGATGAAGGGAAGAACGAGTCGGTCCATCCGGAACTGGGCGCCGTCGTGAGCCGCGTGTTCGGTCAGTGCCACCAAGGCTTGCCGGTGGCTTGCGGGATGGGCGCGACGCACTACAGCTACGTGCCGACAACCGCGACCGGCTACTGGGGAGGCCAGTACCGGCCGCCTACCGTCAGCGAAAAGGGGATGCCCAACACGACCGCGACCGTGGACGCCCGCCGGCTGGAAGACCGGCGTTCGCTGCTCACAGGGCTGGACAATGTCCGTCGCGACTTGGACCGTGGCGGCATGGGGTCGATGGACGAATTCCATCGCCAGGCGTTCGAAATCCTCTCGGGAGAACGGGCCAAAACGGCTTTCGATCTGACTCGCGAAGACCCGCGAACCCGCGAGCGTTACGGCGCCGGCTGGGGTCAGCAAGCGTTGCTGGCCCGCCGCCTCGTCGAGGCCGGCGTCAGCCTAGTGACCGTTGGCGTTCCCGGCGGCAAGGTGATCTACAACTGGGACGACCACGCGGTCAACGGCGACCTGCCGACCGCGATGCGGGAACGACTGCCGGGCGTCGACCAAGCGGTCACGGCGCTTATCGAGGACGTCTACCAGCGTGGTTTGGACCAAGACGTGCTGATCATCGTCTGCGGCGAGTTTGGCCGGACGCCACGGGGCAACACCAGCAATGGAAAGTGGGGACGGGATCACTGGCCGAACGCCATGTCGATCCTGGTCTCGGGTGGTGGAAAGCGGATGGGGCAAGTGATCGGCGCGACGAACGCGTTGGGCGAACACCCGATCCAACGCGAACTCACCCCGCAGAATTTCCGCTCGATGATTTTCCACCACCTTGGCATCGACTATCGGCAAACCTACCTCGATCGCGCCGGCCGACCCATTCAACTGTCGTACGGCGACCACATCCCCGAGTTGGCATAGTCTGGATGCGGATTTGGCTTGTTGCCACCAGAGTTGTTGGTAACTATTCATTTCCGTATTTGTAGCAAACTGCGTCTCTTAGAGACCAATTGGCCGGGAGGCTGAGTTCGTGTGATTCGACATGTTTGCCGTCGCTCCCGACGGACAATCGGCGGCCTGTCACCTCGAAGACGGCCGCATCCCATTGCTCGAATTGCGCTGGTCCCTTCGCTACCCGCGCCTAGCCTTGGGTGAAGGCGGGCAAGCGCACGATCTGGCCGCCTTGCAGCGCCGATTCGTGCGCGCAGATGCCGACGCACGTCCAGTTGGCCGACTGCACCGCATTGGGCCACGGATCGCGATTGTCGCGCAGCGCGCTCACGAATTCGTTCACCAAGTGCGGGTGCGAACCGCCATGGCCGCCGCCTTGGATGAACGACAGATGGTCGGCGTCCTGGATCGAACGCGTGAACTTGCGGATCGGTTCCGGCAACAAATGCGCGAAGTCGGGAACCTCGATTTTCGACGGAATCTCCGGTTCGGGCTTCTTAGCCGTGTGGATCACGTGCGGCTCGTGCTCGACCAAGCTCCACTCGAAACTCTTCTTCGTTCCATACACATCGAAGCTCTCGCGGTATTGGCGCGCGACATCGTAGAGAAACCGCCAAATGTGCGCGGTCAACTCGCGGTCCTTGAACTTGATATGGCACGATTCGACCGCGAAACGGTTGCCCGACTTCTGTTGGATATCCGGCCGCACCACGCCCGAGCCGAAGCACGAAACGTACTCGGCGACGCCGTTTACCAGTCCCAAGCACGGACTGACCACATGCGTCGCGTAGTGCATCGGGATCATCTTTTCCCAGTAGGCGGGCCAACCATCCATGTCTTGAGGATGCGAGGCGGCCAAATGCTGGATCTCGCCCAGCTCGCCCCGCTGGTAAAGATCCTTGATAAACAGAAACTCGCGGCTGTAAACCACCGTCTCCGCCATCATGTACTTCAGCCCCGTCTGCTTGACGAGCTCGCAGATTTGACGGCATTCCTCGATGGTGGTCGCCATCGGCACGGTACACATGACGTGCTTGCCCGCCTTGAGCGCCGCGAGCGACATCCACGCATGGTCGGGAATCGGGCTGTTGATATGGACAAAATCGACTTCGGGATCCTTGAGGACATCATGGAAGTCGGTGTACCGCGCGCCGATGCCAAACCGGTCGCCGATCATGTCCAGATGTTCTTTGTTCCTCTGGCAAATCGCATGGACGTGCGCGTCTGGATGCGCTTGATAGATCGGAATGAACTCGGCCCCGAAACCCAGACCGATCATGGCGACTTTTACGGGCTTGCCCATCGTGCGACTCCTGCGTAGTTCGGAAGTGGAAACGGCCGGTATTTTTAGAGCCCGCCCGCCAGACCGCAAGGCGGCACGGCCAGATGCCGCATGACGTCGGCATTCGGGGCAGGGCGGTTTCTTGACGCATAGCCGGTTTCTGCGTTGATGGTTCTTCGGGTCCCCGCCGACGCGATCCGACCGTCCTCACGCCCGGAAGGGGCACAACAATCGACAAGCTGCCGTGGTCGACCGGCCACAATGCAAGTTCGGACGCTACTATCTGCGACACGGGAGAGGCTCGACGCGAGATCCGTTCTATTCGACATGCCGTTAGGGAAGTTGTTTTTCGGTCGCCCCCCAAGCGATCCGCGGCTCAACCGGCGACTGGCTGCTCAGCCGGCGACTGGCTGCTCAGCCGGCGACTGGCTGCTCAGCCGGCGACTGGTTGCTCAGCCGGCGACTTGGGCCAACACATAGGGCCCCTTGGGAATGACGGCGATGGTGGCGCCCGGGCCGTACTCCGCCAGCGAGTCGGCGACCGCCGCCTCCACGCTCGCGGCCGACTCGACGAACAGTCCGTCGATCGTGGATCGGGGCAGGCCGTCGGTGACGATCTTCACTCGGCACTTGCGGCGGACCTTGGCCAACTCTTCCAGTTGCCATTGATCCATGACGAAATAATCGCGGCCGAGGATTCGCTGCAGAAAATCTTCCAGCGAGCGGTGTTCGCGGAATAGCTGCTGGAACTGCGGACTGCCGATCCCCTCGGACATGCTGGCGGCGAGGATAATCGTGCCGCCCTCTTTCACGATCGGAAGGGCGCCGGTCATGCCTTTGACCGACTGGTAGAAGGTGGTGTCGAGCGGATAGCCGGCCCCGCAAGTGACCACAATATCGACCGGCTCCTCCACCGTGTCGCGAACCACGCCCCGCACGAATTCGACACCCTCCTCGAACGCCGCGATCATGTCGCCCGCGACGAACTTGAGCGGCCGGCGTTCGGCGTCGATCACGACGTTGACGATGAAATCGCAACCCGCCTTGCGCCCGATCCACGTGTTTTCCTCGTGGACCGGATTGCCGACCAGGATCCCGCAGTCGGCCTTCGGATGTTCGAGAAACGCCGGACTGTGCCAGACTTTCACGGTCTCCAACGCGGCGATGCCTGGGCAGATGAGCTTTCGTCCACCCGAATAACCCGCCATCAGATGCGGTTCGATCAGTCCCGTGGTGATCTTCAAGTCGGCTTGGACGTAGCGCGAATCGATCCAGATCGGAACGCCACGCGGGCTCTCGCCGAGATAGGTGTGGTCGGCGAGCCGCTGGCCATCATGGTTTTCAATTCGGTAGGAAGCGGCGATCTCCGCGCCGACCATCTCGACCAGCTCTTCGGGCGTGTTCGGGCGATGAAGACCGGTAGCGACCAAAATCAGGATCCGCTCGCGCGGGATCCCCGCGGCCTCGAGCGTGGCCAGAACCGGCCGCAGTATCCGTTCGTTGGGCACTGGCCGCGTGATATCGCAGATCAGGATGCAAGCGTCACGTCGTCCGCGCGCCAATTCGGCAAGCGGCGGAGCACCAGATGGGCGTTCGAGCACGCTTGCGAGAACACCGTCCGGATCCGCGAGCGGAACGGCGTTTTTGTAAGCCAGCTTGCGGACCACTCGATCCGCAGGCAGCTCCACTTCGAGTCCCGTTCGGCCGTACTCAAGGCGTACGCGCACGGCGAAGTTACTTCTTGGCGGCCGGCTTGGCGGCTCCCGCAGCCGGCTTGGCGGCAGCGGCGGGTTTCGCGCCGCCCGCAGCCGGCTTGGCACCAGCGGCCGGCTTGGCAGCCCCCTTGGCACCGCCCTTCTTGGCGTCGGCCTCGCCTTCTTCCTTCTTTTCTTTCTTCTTCTTCTTGAGCGACAGCTTCAAGACCCGTACCTTGGGGAGACCGAGAATGCTCGATCCATCCTTCCAACGTTCGGCTTCTTTCAGCTTTTCGAGCCGCTCGCCACGCTTGAGCACGTTGCGGACGCCGCCCGTGCCCTTCTTAATTCTCAACGTTTTATCGATCGTCATGGCACATCCCTTTTGGATTTGGCAAGTCGCGAAGTATACGGCGGAAAGGCCAACGGAGCAACGGGAAACGCAAAAACGCCCGGCTCAACGGCCCACCCGCGGTCCCCGCGAAACGCAGTCCCGGCGTCTTTCCCGCCCGATAGTCGTCATTGCCCGCACAATCGGCGTTCTAACGCTGCTGCTCGTCGGCGGCAGCCAGCCGACGACAGGCCACGCCCAGTCCGGCCCCAACGATTGGCCGCGTTTCAACGGCCGCGATCTGGGCGGCTGGCGGGTGGTCGACCGCCATTTTTTCGGCCAACACGGGCGGGTTCAGTGGCGCGAAGGCGCCATGGTGCTGGATGCTGGCAAACCCGGCACCGCGATCGCCTGGTCGGGAGCCACTCCCCGGCAGAACTACGAACTCCGATGCGAAGCCAAGCGGCTTGACGGCGATGACTTCTTCTTTGGCCTGACCTTCCCGGTCGACAAAAGCCACTGCACCCTGATCCTCGGCGGTTGGGGCGGAGGCACGACCGGACTCAGCAACATAGACGATTACTCGGCGGTCGAAAACGAAACCACCGACTACATCCCGTTCGAAAACGGCCGCTGGTATCGGATTCGGCTGCGGGTCGAGCCGCAACGGATCCAGGCTTGGGTCGACGATAAGCGAATTGTCGACGTGATGACCGCCGACAAGCGATTCTCGATTTGGTGGGAACAGGAGCCCGTCCGGCCGATCGGCATCGCGACATGGAACACGCGTGCCGCGCTCCGCAATCTGCAAGTGACCCGCTTCCCCGAGCCACCTTCGCCTCCCTTGCCGCCCTCGCCACCGCAACCGCCCCCGACTTCCCCGACTCCCCCGAAAAATCCGCCGCTGAGCGGGGCCGAGGATCGCCGCAACGCGGCTGCCGAGGGGGAATTCTTCGAGCGGCGGATTCGCCCGGTGCTCGCCGAACGCTGCTACGGTTGCCATTCGTCCAAAAGCGCCGCGGTCAAAGGCGGACTACGGCTCGACAGCCGTGCTTCTATCCTCCGTGGCGGCGACTCGGGCCCCGCCCTCGATCTCGCTCAACCCGCTGCGAGCCTTCTTCTCGAAGCCATCCGCTATTCAGGCTCGGTCTCCGTAATGCCACCCGATGGAAAATTGCCCGCGACCGTCATCGCCGATTTTGAACGATGGATCGCACGCGGGGCCGTGTTCCCAGGCCCAGGTGCGGGGCCCGATTCCAACGCCACTCCGGCGCCCAATGCCGCTTCCAACAAGGACGGCGACAAGGATGGCGATAGTGCGAGCGATAGTGCGAGCGACAACTCGACGCCGCGCAAAGTCAATCTCGCCGCCGGCCGAAAATTCTGGTCGTTCCAGCCGCTCGCCCCGCAGACCTTGCCGCAACGGCACTCGCGCGTCGCGACTGCCGCACCTCCCGCGACTCCCGAAGCGCCCGCGACTGGCAGGGACAAACCGCCGACATCCGTGAATTCCGCCGCGTCCACGACGTCAGCCGGGACAGCGATGGCCGAGCGAACCGTCCGCAATCGGATCGACGTGTTCGTCCAGGACGCGCTTTTCGACCATGGAATGACGCCGGCGCCCGAGGCTGCGCCGCGGACCCTGATCCGCCGGTTGTCCTTCGATCTTCGCGGCCTTCCACCCACTCCCGAGGAAGTCGACGCAGTGGCTGACGACAGCGCCGCCGGGGACAGCGCCGCTGCGGACAGCGCCGCTGCGGACAGCGCCGCCGCTGACAATGCCGCCGCGCCCGACCACTACCAGCGTTGGCTTGACCGGTACATGGCCTCCCCGCAGTACGGCGAGCGGTGGGGACGTCACTGGCTGGATGTCGCTCGATACGCCGAGGATCATCCGACGTCCGAGTCGACCTGCGTGGCCCCGCGCTTTCCCTTTCGGTATCGCGACTGGGTGATTCGCGCCTGGAACGAGGATGTCCCTTACGACGAGCAGGTACGACGGCAGCTCGCGGCCGACCTGATGGACCTGCGGACTTCGGCGCCGGAACAGTTGGCGGCGCTCGGCTTCCTCGGTCTATCGCCCGTCTACCACAAAGAGCCCAAGTTGGCGGCCGACGTGATCGCGACGATTGTCGCCGATGAATGGGATGAGCGGCTCGACACGGTCACTCGCGGATTCCTCGGGCTGACCGTCGCTTGTGCCCGCTGCCATGACCACAAGTTCGATCCGCTCCGTACCGAGGATTACTATGCGTTGGCGGGCGTGATGGCCAGCACGCAGGTTGTCGAGTGGCCGCTGGAGGCCGCGCCGCGCGAAGCGGCCGAGGCGCTCACCGAGGTCCAACGGCAAATCGTCGACACGCAGTTGCGGCTCGATTACGCCAAGAAGCATCGGGACACCGCCAAGCGCGAAGGCCAGGACACTGCGGCCCATGAAGCGGCGGTGGCGGCTGTCGAAGCCGAGCTGAAGCGATTGAAGTCGATCCCGCTGTACTCCGGGCCCATCGCCAACGCCGTGCGGGACGCGAGCCTGTGGCTCAACGGCGACGATCCTTCCTGGACGTACCTCGACTATCGCGCCGGTGCGCCCCGCGATCTACCTGTCTTTCTCCGCGGCAACGCGAATCGCCATGGGGCCAAAGTGCCACGTCGTTTTCTGGAAGTGCTGGCGCCGCCGACGGGGCCGACGCCGTTTCCCGGAAATACGAGCGGCCGTCGCGAACTGGCCGAGGCGATTGTGACCCAGGCCGGGCCGCTCGCCGCGCGCGTGATCGTGAATCGCGTTTGGGCCTGGCACTTCGGCGAAGGGTTGGTCCGCACCCCGAGCAACTTTGGACAGTTGGGCGAACGGCCGACCCATCCGGAATTGCTCGAGGACCTCGCCGCCCGCTTCGTCGCCCAGGGCTGGTCGCTTAAATGGCTGCACCGGGAAATCCTCTCTTCGCACAGTTGGCGGCAAGAGGCGATCGCCCGGCCCCACGATCCGGACAATCGCTGGCTGGCGGGAATGAGTCGCCGACGACTCGATCCCGAAGCGTGGCGCGACGCCGTCCTCTCTCTGTCCGAACAGCTCGACCACACCCAGTTTGGACCTTCGAGCAAGCTTGACGACCCGAACTTTCGCCGCCGCACGATTTACGGAACGATCAGCCGACAGAAGCCGTCCAGCCTGCTGAAACTGTTCGACTTTCCCGACGCCAAACAGCACAGCGAGCGGCGCGTGGCGACGACAACGCCACTGCAACACCTCTATCTGCTGAACAGCGACTTCCTCCATGCCGCCTCCACGCGATTGGCGGCACAGTGCCTCGCGGCGGTCTCGCACGAAGGTCGCGACGAGGCCCGCGTCGACTGGCTTTTTCGTCGCGTCTTGTGGCGAACGCCAACCGCCACCGAGCGAGCTGACGCGTTGGCCTTGGTCGCCATGGCCGCAGCCGCGCCCGCGGCCGTAAGCGTCCCTGCAACCGAATCGCAATCGCCCCCTGGATCGAATCCGAACGCGGAATCCGCCAGATGGGCATTGCTAGCGCATGCCCTCCTGGCGACGAACGAATTCCTCTACGTGGATTAGCTCGTTTCCCGCCGCGCTCGTTTCCCGCGGCGCTCGTTTCCCGCGGCGCTCGTTTACCGCCGAGCCGCAGGCGACGGCTGGGCCTCCGAGCCGCTCGGCGCTGCGGCACCGAATTCCGCAGCCACACGAGCCAGCGCCTTCGGCTTGGCGGTAAACGAAGAACGCCCAAAACTCGTTTACCGCGGCGCTCGTTTACCGCCGAGCCGTAGGCGACGGCTGGGCCTCCGAGCCGCTCGGCACCGCAGTGCCGAATTCCGCAGCCACACGAGCCAGCGCCTTCGGCTTGGCGG